>JAMCPS010000157.1:0-32824 GCA_023379705.1 Campylobacterota bacterium | reverse complement strand
CTTATTAGCAATATCGTATTTGGGATTGGGATATCGCTGCTGCTTCCCTACATCGAAGTAATCGCCTTAGAGCGCATCGGAAAAGAGTCTTATGGAAAAGTGCGTCTGTTTGGTTCTCTGGGCTTTATTGCTGTAGCGCTGGTGCTTGTACGCTATTTGGAACAGCCCAGAATCGGTATTGATTTTCTCATCACAATGGCAATCGCTACCAGTATTTTGGGGGCATTCATCGGCTCTCTGGAAAACAAAAAAGATGTGGCACCACTGGAGATTACCGAAAATATAAACGCCTTCAATCCTTTGGCTCATCTGGGACTTTGGATCGGATTTTTGCTGATGCAGGTAAGCTTTGGCCCTTTTTACAATTTTTTTACCATTTACACCACTGACCACGGAGTATCGTTGAACCTCACCGTGTGGCTGTGGAGCTTTGGCGTGCTCGCTGAGATTATGATGTTTTATTTTCAGGGGCCTCTTTTGCGTACCAATCTCTCTAGAGTGTTACAGATAACCGCCTTTTTTACTGCTGTTCGCTGGATAATCGTCGCCTTTTTCCCCAATAACCTCACGCTTCTCTTCCTCTCCCAAAGCTTGCATGCTTTGAGTTTTGCACTGTTTCATACGGTATCGATCACCATTTTATTCTCTTTATACCGTTCAAAACGGCTTGCTCAACAGTTCTTCTTTGGGGTTTCATATGGACTTGGGGGATTTATAGGAGCATTGGGGGCTGGCGTATTGTATCAATATGCCCCCTCTTGGCTTTTTATCGGAGGTGCGATTGCCGCTTTTGGCGCTACAATCGCGTTTAGTACTCATCTCAAAAAGCAGTAAGAGGTTCTCCTGGCCGAACATGTAAGTCCATTTGAGGAAATGGTATTGAAATCTTATGCTTGTCAAATTCAAACTTGACCGATTCGGTAAGCTCAAACTTTATGTCCCAATACTCCTCAGTAGCAACCCAAGGGCGGGCATACAGCTGTACTGAGTTATCTGTGAGTGCTCCAACAACGACAACAGGAGCGGGCTCTTTTAGGATTTTTGGATGTGCCAGCAATACGTTCATAATCACTTCTTTGGATAATTTCATATCATCTTTGTAATCTATATCAAATACCATATCGATTCGACGTCGATTATTGCTCGTATAATTGATGATGTTGCCTGCTATCAATGCGCCATTGGGAATGATGATAGAACGGTTGTCCACCGTTGTAAGAGTCGTTGAAAAAAGATTCATAGCATGTACGATTCCCTGAACACCTGATGCTTCTATATAATCTCCTACTTTAAACGGCTTGAAGAAAATAATCAAGATCGCCGCACCAACATTTGAAAGAGTATCTTTAAGCGCCAATCCTACTGCAAGTCCTGCCGCACCAAATACCGCAATAAAAGACGTTGTTTCAACTCCCAAATTTCCGATTGAAGCTACCACTATGACAACAATCAAAGCAACGTAAATTCCATTCGCCACAAACGAGATTAAAGTTTGGTCAACGTTTGCTTTCTCCATCCCTTTTTTGATTAAAATCACGATTTGATTTGAAATCCATCGTCCAATCAAAAATATAAGAAGAGAACCCAGAATTTTTATCCCGTATTCCATCCCATATTGGAGAGCTAAATCGGTATATTTCTCCAGTTTTGCCACCATAGATATTTCTCCTTACCGATATTCAACAATTTTAGTCATAGGTAACCGCATTTGCGCACTCTGAGGATCAACACGATAGCCAAAGGCACAGATCAGTGCGGCACTGCGTCCTTGCGGAAGATCCAGTACCGCTTCGATCTGCTCTTTTTCAAATCCCTCGATTGGACAACTGTCAATTTCAAGCGTAGCGGCATAGGTCATCATGTTCGCACAGGCGATATAACACTGTTTTGCTGTCCAGTTTTCGAGTAAGTCCTCATGACATTCGATCAATGAAAGATAGTTTTTGTAGATGCTCATGTAAGTATCCAAACTCTCCCCCTCCAAGCCTCTGCGCTCAAACATACTGCGCACATACGGTGTACCGCTGCGAACCTCATCGTTATCGGTAGTAAAAATAACCAATTCCGCAGCTTCCGTTATCTGCGCTTGATTCCAACACGAAGATTTCAATGCTTTACGCAAGGCAGGGTCACGTACCACGATCAAACGCCATGGTTCCATACCAAAGGACGATGGTGACATACGCGCCACTTCTAAAATCGATTCAAACTGCTCTTGAGGAATGGTTTTAGAAACATCAAAATGTTTACATGCATGACGAAATGCCATTGCTTTCATGAAATCGGACATAATTCACCTCGTTTGTTTTGTATTGATTGCGCCATTGTAACGTATAACGCATTATGCTCACTCTCCAGAGTCTCCAAGAGTGCCACATATTTTATATAGGTATTCCAGGCAGTTTCGGAGGGTTTGGGACGTCCCAATTTAATCAATTCAAAACACACCGCCGCATTGATAAACCCTTTCCAGAGTTTCACCTCATTGTCTGACTCAAAACGTCGTGGAAACCACAACGCCTCAAGATCCTCATGCGCATCGTAATAGCGCTCTTCCTGTAGTGATTTGATATACGCATCACACGCACTTTCTACTGTTGGAGATTCTTTCGCCAATATCCACGCCCCCCTTTTAAGCTAATGCATACGTGATCAGGAAACTTCATACGAAACTCTTTGAGCCTCGAATGCGTCCCCTTCCCGCTGTCGCAATAAAACACAAACACACTGCCTGATGGCTCCTGCTTCATCAACGGCGGATTATAGGTAATCCCATCGGCACCCTCAATACTGTTTAAAATCGTATCGATCAAAAGGACCTTGATTCCTTGAGCTGCTAACAGCTGTTTGTTATGCAAATATTCTTTCTGCGTCCATTCATCGACGTTCAAATCGACCATTTTATTATCCAATTTCTTATTTTACGTAAGTCTATCAAAACTATAAAAGCATACCCCTTAGAGTTTTTAGCTACACTTACATTATGGCTAAGAAAAAGAAAAAAATGATCAAACTCAATCAATCCATTCGCCATTTTTTCGGCGATGAAGGATTTGACGAGGGGATTGAGCGGGTTCCTACCGAAACGCTCATCGCCCTCTCCCACACATTGGGACTCTTCAATGAGATAACCGACAAACCGACGCTTATCAAAAGCTTCCGCCGTTTATGGTCTGAGGGCCAAAGCGATAATCGTGAATATATCGTTAATTTTTTCCGTAATGACGGACGAACCTATCCCAACCCAAAACCCAAAGAAAAACCGCATGAACGGGAAGAAAAAATCGATGAATTGCTAGAAGGGCTGGATATCACGCCCTCAGAACGCTTGGCACTGCACTCTGCCTTTATCGATGTCCGTATTCGTAAGATCACCCCCGAAAAGATTGCCTCAAAACTGGAACATATCCGCGTCTCTCAAAAACGCGAAGCCCTTGAAAAAGCATTGGAGGGGAAATTTAATTACGACGATTCTTTGGAGTTCTATGCCTCTATCCAATACGCTATAGGGGATGAGCAGTTCACCAAGATTCACGTTCTCAAAACTCCTCCCGTAGAGAACCAGCGAATCCAAGAAGAAGCGCCCGAAATATTGATTGACGAGCTTTCCAAACTCAAAACCACCCTCACTCTCCAAAAACAAGAGCAGATCAACCAATTTTTGACCGCCATCCCTGTGCATACGCATCGCTATCTCAGTGCGGATGAGATTATCCGTTCACTCAAAAGCGCTCCCCCCTCCGCTTCCACGATTACTAATGTGCTGGACAACGAACTGCTGCAAAAAGTACTCTCTACCTATTTCCCCTCTGCCAAGACATCTCTCAACGGCGATGATTTGATGATTGAGATTCAAAAAAGCCTCGATCTTCCCCATTCATCGACACCGTTTCATTATACTTTGCATCTGCATCTTGACGCCCTTGAAATCAGTCGCAGTATTTGGGCGGGCAACGATATCACCTTTGCAGATGTTACATTAACGCAAACCAATGAGGCAGAAAAGATCTTTCTGGGCGAACTGCGTGATCTTATCGATAAATGCGGTGAGCGGGCAAAACTTCTCAATCTGAGCGAAGCCAGACTCTACGAACTCGTCTATGAACTGCTTACCCCTCATTTCACAGACATACTGCATATCGGTACCAAAACACAAAAAAGAGTCCTTTACGCATTTGATCAGCTCATTGCCACCGAATTGCTCAAACGGCAAAGACAGGAGCTCTTAGCCCGCAGTATCCGCGATTTTAAAAACCTCTTTCCCCTCGCACGCTCACTGCGCCGCAAGCTCGTTTTTCACATAGGGCCTACCAACAGCGGAAAAACCTATACGGCGATGGAAAAACTGCGTGCAGTGGGAACAGGCTATTATCTGGCACCCCTGCGTTTGTTAGCACTTGAAGGGTATGAAGACTTACGGGATAAGGGCGTCAATGCCTCACTTATCACCGGGGAAGAACAGATCCTTGATGAAGATGCGACGCATATCAGTTCCACCATTGAGATGCTCAATTTCGAAGTTGAAGTAGATGTATGTGTTATTGACGAAGTACAGATGATCGGAGATCGCGACCGCGGATGGGCATGGGCAAATGCTATCATCGGAGCACCAGCCAAAACGGTCATTATGACAGGCTCCACCAACGCCCTCGAAGCCATCAGTGCTCTCGCACAGTATCTGGGGGAACCTCTTGAAATTGTCGAGTTTGAGCGTAAAAATCCCCTTGAACTGATGAAGTCACCGGTTGCCTTGGATAAGATAGAACCCAAAACGGCCGTCATTGCATTCAGCCGCTCCAGTGCTTTGCGCATCAAACAGCAAATCTCCAAAACCTATAAAACGAGCATCATCTACGGAAATCTCAGCCCCGAAGTACGCCGTGAGGAAGCACGCCGCTTTCGTGAAGGGGAAACCGATATTCTCGTCGCTACCGATGCCATCGCCATGGGGCTGAATCTCCCGATTAAGACCCTTCTTTTTTCCAAAGCCGATAAATTTGACGGACAATCCCAACGTGATCTCACCGCCAGTGAAGTACAGCAAATCGCAGGGCGGGCAGGACGGTATGGACTAAGCGAACAGGGATATGTCGGAGGTGTCAGCAGTGATATTCTCAAAAAAATAGGGGCTCTATTTACCCAACAAGCGCAAACAATCTCCATTCCGTTTAATGTTATGGCCAACTTTGACCACATCATGCTCGTATCCACTATCCTTGAGGAAAAATCGCTCTCGGCCATCATCGAGTTTTTTGTGGATAACATGAAATTTGAGGGGCCGTTTCGTGCTGCCAACCTCGAATCCATGAGCGAAGCGTCCGCCATCGCTGACCGCTACGATTTGGACATGAAAACCAAGTTCACCCTTGCAACTGCACCGCTCTCGACAGGTTCACCACTGGTGATGGCAGCATTTGAACGCTATGTCAAAGCCCTGGAGCAAGGCAAGCCCATCGCCTACGTAGCACCTGCTCATTTGGGTGCGTATGCCCTTACGATGGAAGATCTCCAGGATGCCGAAGATCGGATCAAAGAGATTTCCTTGTATCTGTGGCTCTCCTATCGCCTGAGTGAATACTTTATCGATGCCGAAAAAGCGCGTTCATTTCGTGGAGAGCTCAACCGGTTTATCGAAAATTCTCTCAAACAAAGCCACTTTACCCCACGCTGTAAAACCTGTTCAAAGCCGCTAGCCCCGGGGAGTGAGTTTAGCATCTGTCAAAGCTGCTTTAATGCACTCAATCGCGCAAAAAATCGCGCTACCGCCCCAAGGCCTCCGAGCAAAGCGTATAAGCGCTCGTAGCGCTTGGAACTATTTTATCAAATCAGAGTAGTCAAATTCCGCAGGGTTTAAAAAGAGCTTATCCTCACGAATACTGATACGTTCATCCCTTCCTTGCAGCTTCTCAAAACGTTTTTTGATTTTTTTCTTCGCTTCGTCTTTGATTCGCTTGAGTTTGAGAAAGTCTTTGAGAGAGATCCATCCATCAGTTTCGACAATATCTGCATTGATGGCATCAGATGCTCCCTGCTCCATCCCCTCTTGCATCACCGCTTCCGGATTCACATGTGAGAGAAACTTCGTAGCGACAACGTGTAAAACACTGCGCAACTGTGCATCACGCTCTTTGTAGATTTGCTCCACTTTGACACGCTCGTCAATGAGCATCTGCTCACGCTGATCGCGTAGACGGGATGTCTCATTTTCCAACACATCTACGCGTCCTCTCAAACGCTCATTTTCTTGCTCGATGTACTGTGTATAACGCGCATCAGGAATACTGTTATTATTTTGCGTACCCTTGGGTGTCGAAATTACAACGAATTTCACTCCATCTTCGACAATACAATTCAAACTTCCGCGACGGACACGATTGTGGATTGCTTCTTTGGAAACGCCATAATGATCTGCTGCATCCGCTATGGTTAATTTTTTCATCTTGTCCCTTTATTTATGCAGCATACGGATCAAAGCATTCACCATCTCAAAATCCAAATGCCCTTGCATAGCCTCTTTCATCAATTTAATCGAGTCAAACGTCGTCATTGGATCTTTGTAAGAGCGTTTTGTCGTTAATGCATCAAATACATCACATACCCCTATTATACGGGCAAATCTAGAAATTTTATCCCCCGATAGGTTGTCAGGATAACCGCCGCCTACCAGTTTTTCATGATGATGACGAATTCCGGTCAAAACCCGCTCATCCGTAATGCCCAGATTCAGCGCAATTTTATGCCCTTGAGCAGGATGCGTTTTCATCTCTTCAAACTCAATCTCGGTAAGTGACCCATTTTTGTTAATGATGTCAAAATTCACTTTGCTTTTCCCGATATCATGCAACACTGCGGCCATTCCAAGCGTCTTTAATTCTTCTTCATCCATTCCCAAAAAAGCGCCCAGACTTAAGGTATAGATACTCACATTAATCGAATGGGTATGGGTATAAAAATCGTGCGCAGTGATTTTTAAAAGTGAGGCTACCGCTTTGCTGTCATGTAAAATAATATCAACAATACTGTCAACAACCGGTTTAACATTTTTGGCAACTTCCAACGATTCAGGATTGCGAAACATTTCATCAATAACGGTACTCGCTTTTTCATACACAATAATCGCTTTGTCATCCAACGATATATCCTCAGCACGTGCAATCGTTTGAATATGCTGCTGAACGTATGCCTCATATGCAAGCGCATCTTCTTCATCGATGTAAAGCTTCTCTACTTCACGAATACGAACCTTATCATTACCATCAATCACGGTATCGCTTTGAAGAAACAACGTCATAGCACTTTTCTCGTCATTGGGCAAATAGAGCTGAAAACTCAGGTGTTCACCCTCAGTAATGACCCGCTTATCAATCGATTTGTACCGCTTTGATTTCGATTTGGTCCTCATACCTTTTTCCTTTATCGAAAGTTCTCAAACACCAACGGCGCTTCCCACTCCATCGCTTTGATGTGTGCCATGATTTTTTGGAGCTCATCAATTTGTTTGGATTTTACACGGATGTATTCACCCTCGATAACCGCAGATGCTTTTGTTTTGAGATTTTTGATTTCGGCTATAATCTTTTTTGCCTCTTTGGCTTCAATCGTATCGACGATCTTATAGGTAGCTTTGCGGGATCCGCCACTCGCATCTTCTGTCTTTAATTCCTCAAGCGCTTTGGAAGAAAGCCCCCGTTTAATGAGTTTTCCAATAACAATATCTTTGAGTGCGTCGAGCTTGTTGTCGCTGGAAGCGAGTAAAACGAGCTGTTTTTCTTTTTCGCGGTAATTGATTTCATAGGTAACCCCTTTGAAATCGTAACGCCCGATAACCTCTTTTTCAGATTGGGCCATCGCGTCTTTAAACGCCTGTAAATCAATTTTTGCAGAAATATCCATAGAGTGTTCTGATGCCATACCATTATCCTAAATAATTTTATAACAGTTAGTATAACACAAACCGTAAATTAAAACATAGGTGAGCCAAAATCCAATCCGCCGCCAAAGTTCATATTGGGATCCATATAGCCTAACATCGAACTTTTTGTCCGTAACATCGTTATGTCTTGTTTGGGAGCGATTCCTTGAGGGCACACGGGGACGCACTCACCGCACAGTGTACAATCCCAAATACCGTTGGTTTGCACCGCGGCTATCTTAGCGTCACTGAGCGTTTGGCGAGGGTCACTGACATAACGCCAAACACGCGTGAGGGCAAAGGGACCGATAAAATCAGGATTGACCGCATAGACGGGGCAAGCACTGTAGCACGCTGTACACAAAATACAGTCACTTTGCGTTTCGATTCCG
This sequence comes from Campylobacterota bacterium, assembly GCA_023379705.1. Lineage (GTDB taxonomy): Bacteria > Campylobacterota > Campylobacteria > Campylobacterales > Sulfurimonadaceae > Sulfuricurvum. The sequence continues at coordinate 24,520 of JAMCPS010000157.1, read as the reverse complement.
TGCATATCCTCTTCGCTAACTTTCTCCTCACGTGAGCCTTCACTCCACGTATTCGCCACACGGTTAAAATGCTCGACACACGAACTCTCCACTACCAAATCACGGACAACCGTTGCATTACGCATCGGCTCTACGAGATCACCGTCACATGGTTTGTATTCACACATGAGCACTTCGCGTCCGTTAACACGAACGGCACAGCTGCCGCACACGCCGCTGCGGCATCCTTGCGAGTAGGTGAGGGTTGAATCCATTTTCATTTTTACGTGATTGAGGATGGTGAGTAATGTTACTCCCGCTAACGCAATGTTATATTCTTGCGGTTTCTCTTCATGAGATCGTTGTACTAAAATTTTCATCAGTCACACCACTCTCTTTCTTCGTCTTCATCGTCGTCGTAAAACTCATCCTCTTCTTCATTTTCTATACTCGTATTTATTCCATAAAATTTACACATACTACGCTATCCTCTCTCCATATAATCGTGTGCGTTCCAAACAACTCGTCATTTCGCATAGGAACATCACTACGATAATGAGCCCCTCGGCTCTCACTGCGACGAATCGCACACGTTGCAATAATCTCTGCCAACTCAATCTTATTGCCAAACTCCATAAACTCTACCAAATTGGTATTGCAAATCTTCGACTTATCTTTTGGACCCATCAACGGCAACTCTTTTTGCATCTGTTCAATCACATCAAGTACACTTTGGAGTCCCGCATCTTCACGAACCAGTCCCACATTGGTATAGAAAGTCTCCGCTAATGTCTCTTGTTTCTCATAAAAGTCGATTCTGTTGCTAAACGACATCGCCTCTTTGATAAAACGGGTATCTTTTGAAAATTGATTGTTATCCAGCGCTGATACAGGTCTCTTCTCTCCAAATTCAGCAGCAGATTTTCCGCAATGGCGACCGAATACTACGAGCTCCAAGAGAGAATTTCCACCCAAACGATTTGCTCCGTGTGTTTTATGATTCGCACACTCACCCACGGCAAACAAACCGCTAACACTTGTCATGCATTCGTTATTGACTTCTATTCCACCCATACTGTAATGCGCTGCAGGTTTAATCGGAATAAGATCATGCACCGGATCAATCCCCTCATAAATCTGCGCCAGTTTACGCTCTTGTGGCAGTTCATGAGCAATAAATTCTTCTCCCAAATGGCGAATGTCCAGATACACAGCGCCACCCGCTGCAATTTCATCATGAATCGCTCTCGCCACCACATCACGAGGTCCCAACTCGTCGGTAAAACGCTCATGCTTGGCATTGAGCAAAAATCCGCCTGCTCCGCGTGCGCTCTCCGAGATCAAAATCGAAGAATTTTTAAGTGCCGTAGGGTGAAACTGGATAAACTCCAAATCTGCCAACCGTGCACCAGCGCGTATCGCCGCAGCGATTCCATCACCCGTACTGCCTACGGAATTCGTCGAGTGCTTGCCGTACAGTGCCCCGTATCCGCCCGTGGCCATGATCACCGCATCTGCACGTATCTCTTCCACATCGCCGGTCGGGATATTTAAACACGTCGCCCCTAACGCACGGTTTGTTGTTTCATCCACGATAATATTGAGCAAAAATCGCTCATTCATAAACGTGATACCCGCTTTTAGACACTGATCGTACAGTGTATGCAACAGTTTGAGTCCAGTATAGTCTTGCGCATAACACGCTCTGGGTGCACTCGCCCCGCCCAAACGTCTGCGGGCTATCTCACCCGATGCATCGCGGCTAAATGGCAAGCCCATCGTGTTACACCATCGTATGGCATCTGGAGCATTTTCACACATAAACGCGATTTGTGCTTCATTTCCTAACCCCGCACTGGATTTCAATGTATCGGCAATGTGAATCGCAACCGAATCATTCTCACCTAAAACCGCATTCATCCCACCCTGTGCCATCGAGGTTTGTGAACGTGTCGAAAGGGTCTTGGTCATAACAACAACCTCTGCACCCGCTTCATGTGCCGACAGTGCGCTCACCAATCCCGCACCACCCCCGCCGATTATTAATACTTTCGCCATAATAGAGACTCCTTGATAGGATCATTGTAGCGAAATGGCTTTTAGGAGTTGCTCAATAAGAAAAAGGGAAGTGAAAATTTAAGGGAATTACATGGATTCCCGCTTATGCGGGAATAAAAAAGAATTTAGAAGCGAATATTCGCACCAACGTACCACTTTTTTGCATTATCTATTTCAATCTTTTCACCAACAACCGTATCATTTCCTGTTTCAAATATATATGCATAACCCGCTTCTATCTCGAAATTGTCAGCAATTTTTACAATTGCTCCTGCATGTGCACCATAATGGAATCCACTCAAATCAAGCAAGCTATCTTTATACCATGTATATCCGGCGACTGGCCCCGCATAGAATCCTAATTTATCATCAGCCACAGGTAGAATAAAGTCATATGCGAAACTTAATGCATCTATTGGATCAATATCATAATCAACACGTGTATACGTTGCAGAGACACGAGCTCTATTACCATAATAATGCCCTAACGTTATATTATACGCTTTTTCTGTATCATCTACCGTTGCTGAAGCACCCAGTGCACTCGCTGTTAAAGAAATATCTGCTTCTCCTACACTCACTCCAAAATAATTCTCATTTCCTGCCGCCATAAGTCCACTCGCAAGTAATACTGCTAATCCTATTCTTTTCATGCTAACCACCTTTAGTTAAAATTTAAACCAATATTAACTAAATAAACTGATAAAAATGCTGATTTGCAAAGTGCCTCATCACAAAAATGTGTACGACGAATAAAAACTAAAGCTTATTTGACAACAAAAACATAAAAAGAGTATACTTTCTATACTTTAAATGGAGGGTATTGTGAAGTTTGAATATGATCCTGCTAAAAGTGATACAAATTTTCAAAAACACGGTATTGATTTTGAAGCAGCTCAATATTTATGGCTCGATCCTAATGCACTTCAAATCCAAGCAAAAAGTGACACAGAAGAGCGTTACGCTTTAATCGCTGGTATTCAAAAAATAGTTTGGATTGCATTTTATACCTACCGAAAAGATATTATACGAATTATCTCGGTACGTAGAGCACGAAATAACGAAAAAAGGATTTATGATGAAAGCTGAAGAACTCGACGAACTTTTTGATAACGGTGATGATTTTATTCCTCATCTTGATCTCTCAACTGCAAAACGAATCGGTACACAGCCTAAAAAAATAAATGTGGATTTTCCGGAATGGGTCATTAATGCCCTCGATATCGAAGCCAAAAAAATCGGTGTAACACGCCAATCGATTATTAAAGTATGGATTAGTGAACGGCTCAAATCTGAACAAGCGTCTTAACTTAAGCCAATGAGCTCCCAAACCCTCCTCTCCTTTATGGGGATCTACCTCTTCATCGCCGGTGGGAATGTTCAAGCACGTCTCCCCTAATACACAGCGTCAGGAGCCTTCTCGCACAAAAACGCAATCCGCGATTCATCCTCCAACCCTACACTGAACTTCAGCGTATCGGCAAACTCGTCTTTTGCATTGATGCGGCTCATCGAAAAGATATGTTTATTAATCCATAAACATATCTAAAACGTTTTACCAAATTTAACAGCCAACGAAGCACCGATAAAAAAGTTCTCTTGACGATTGCCTCTGCTCCCCTCAAATATTGGATCACTATCTTTTAACCAGCGCCCTTCAAGGCGTGCCGCTACATTCGGATAGGGAGTATAATCAAAATTCATCGACGTACTAAAAGTCTTAAATCCGTTAGGGTTTTGTGTTGAAATTATAACCCCTTGCTTGTCCTGATAATACTCTGCGCGTAATGCTCCTGCAAACTGAGGGCTGTACCGATACTGTCCAATCACTACCGGGGTGTACCAGCAATCATAACCAGCACTCCCTTTCTCTTTTTGTTGGAATCCGATATCAAACCCTCCAATCACTCCCAATTCTTCACTTAAACGAACCATTGCATAAAGATTGTTGAAATATCGCATGCGCCGTGTAGAATCGGGATCGTCACTGCCGATAAAAGTACTCCAGTTCAGAGTCAAATCCTCACTTGGTGTATAACGAATCTGTGTTCCCAATGAGGGGAAAGTGTTGCCCTCTACCGTATTTATTCTCTGCCATCCATTCACAATTGCCGCCATAAAAAGCCATTTTTCATCGGGCGTATAGGTGAGTTTTGTTCCCGTAAAAAAATAGGGTGAGTTTTCAGCGGCCAACGAACGGGTGAGCGTCCAGTTATCCATAGATACGGCACTTTCAAAACCGATAAACGACGAAAAGACCCCGGCATCCAGCCATAGCGTACCCGTATCATTCAATGCCACTCCGATATTGGCTTCGTAGATATGCTGTGCAAGCCCTTTTTCATTGCTGTAATTATCGGTCGAGTACGTTCCCGTATGAATCCCGATATTTGAACGATAATTAGGATGCTCCACTCCGACTTGCAGCAACACAAGGTTGACATTTGGTTCATCATGCCGATTATGATTGTAAAGAAAAGGTTGTCTTCGATCAGATGAAGGATCATTATAATCTTCCGCATAGTACATATCCGCAAACCCTGATACCTTAACTACCGGCTTTTCATGTACTGAAACAGCCGATTCACCCCAAAGAGTTTCAGCCAATAGCAATGCCACCCATACCATTATCCGATTCATCCCTCTCCTTTTGAGCATACACAAGGCTCTTTGTACTACTTTATTCCAAAGAAACTTATCCTTTCCTTTACTAAACATCCCATTCACGATAATGGTAAAGAGTATGATAGAATGCGACACTTTACTCTAAAAGTTATTTCATGAATACACAAACCCTCTTATCACTTCTGGGCATCTATCTCTTCATCGCCGTGGGTTTCGGAGCCAAATGGTCATTTAAAGAGAAGATCGACGATCGCACTATAACCTTGCTCAGTGTCTATTTTTTACAAATCTTTCTCACCTTTTGGGGATTGCTCAAACGTCCCATCGATACCGATCTGCTCCTTGCCCCATCCGTGTATCTAGCCATCACTCTTGTGGCTCTGCTGTTGATGATACCGCTCTCACGACTGCTTTTTCATGATAGCAAAGAGCGCTCCATCGCCACCGTCGCGGCACTCATCGGAAATACGGGAAATTTGGGAATACCGCTGGGAATTGCCCTGTTTGGTGAGCAGTGCGTCCCCTACCTAACCCTGATCAATCTGGTCAATGTCTTTGTGGTCTATACCATCGGTGTTTTCTATTATTCTCGCGGTGAGTTTAGCGTTCGCGATTCATTGATAAATATCCTCAAACTTCCCGTTCTATGGGCTGCCATGGTAGCAATTGCCCTCAATCTCATAGGCTATCGCCCAAGCGAGGCCGTAGATAAAACCCTCATGATGGGGGCGTATGCTTCTATGACCATGCAACTGGTGTTGTTTGGAATTTATCTGTACGGAATAAAACTGGGGGAAATAAAAATACCGCTGTCCCTCTGGGTAAGTGGAACAAAATTCATCCTTATCCCTGCTCTTGCATGGATTGTTTTAGGACAAATAGAGATGCAAAGTTCGGTGAAGGGGATGATATTCCTGGAACTGATCGTTCCGCTGGCAGTTGCCAATGTCAATCTGGCATCGCTCTATAATTGCGCACCCCGTACCGTTACGATACAGGTATTTATCACCTCGGTACTGTTTTTAGGTATTGCGTTTATTTTACCGTTGATTTTGAAAACGTTTTAATATTCTCTATCGTTGCCGCGATAAGCCGTTCTCTGGCTTCTACAGACGTCCATGCTATATGCGGCGTCATATAGAGACGCTCGTGATGCTTGATCGCTAAAAGCGGATGAGGTGTACTCATCGGCTCCTTGACTAACACGTCCAATCCTACATAGATCGGTTTTACATCGATAATAACCGACAATGCATCTTCATCGACGATACCGCCACGACCCAGGTTGAGTAAAACCGCGCCGTCTTTCATCTGTAACAGTTCCGAATGGGAAATAAGATTCTCAGTTGAGGGGTTCAGAGGTGCATGGATCGAAATAATATCGCTGTTTTCAATCAAACGGCTCAACGTCGTTTTTTCAAAATCGCTTGTTTGATTTTTGCCCGATGTCGAGTAATAACACACGTTAGCACCAAACGCTTTCGCAATAGTTGCAACACTGCGCCCGATCTCACCCAAACCGATGATCCCCCATGTTTTCCCGCGCAATTCACTAAACGAGGGACCGATATGAGTAAAGACCGCCTCTTTTTGCCATTGGCCGCTTTTGACATACTCATCGTAATAGCGTGAATGCCCCATCAAATAAAAAAGCATTGAAAACGTATGCTGCACTACCGCATCAGTCGAATAGCCTGCCACATTCTTGACGCTGATCCCACGACGTGCTGCTGCCTCATGATCGATGTTGTTCATCCCCGTCGCCGCAACGCAAATAAGCTTGAGCTTGGGCGCTGCTTCCATCACGGTATCATTGATAACGACCTTGTTAGTCACAATGACCTCGGCATCCACAACCCGTTGGGCGGTTTCTTCCGCTGTTGTCGTCGCATACACACTCACAGCACCTAGGTTCTCAAAACCTGCCAAAGAGGAATCTCCGTAGGTAAGGGTATCTAATAGAACGATGTTCATGCGTCTTTTACTTTTTTGATTAATTTTTTCGCTTTTTTGAGGGCTTTATTGACCTTATCAAAGACCAATACCACGGCCATTCGTCGTCCAACATGTGCCTCAGGCTTTCCGAAAACCCGCACAAAACTATTGGTATCAAATAACTTATCTGCAACATCAACCACAGGCTCATGCGATTCAACACCCGATTTAAACGCCGCACTGGCACCATCACCATAGAAAGTGAATCCCAAAGGAAGACCCAAAACGGCACGAACATGAAGCGCAAACTCGCTTTGGCTTTGGGTGATCAATGTTACCATTCCCGTATCATGAGGTCTTGGACTCACTTCACTGAAATAGACCTCATCGCCTTTAACAAACAGTTCAACCCCAAATAATCCGCGACCACCCAAACCATCGGTAATCGATTGAGCAATGGCTTTAGAGCGTTTCAGCGCTTTTTTTGACATCTGCATCGGCTGCCAGCTGTAGATGTAATCGCCGTCTTTTTGAATATGTCCGATCGGCTCACAAAATACGGTCTCTTTTCCGTTGCGTACAGTCAACAGCGTAATCTCATAATCAAATGGAATAAACTCCTCGACGATCAGTTCACTCGCATCACCGCGCGCTTCTTTGGCAACTTCCCATGAATTTTCCAAATCAAAAGGGGTTCGAGCAATGCTCTGACCATGCCCCGATGAACTCATAACGGGTTTGATAACACACGGAAACCCTACATCTTCTGCCGCGTAACACATATCTTCATAGGTACACACAAAATGGTAACGGCTTGTTTTAATCTCTAACTCTTCGGCCGCAAATCGGCGAATATTTTTACGATTCATCGTTTTATTGACCGCTTCCGCATTAGGAATGACGCAAAACCCCTCTTCTTCAGCGGCAAATAGCGCATCAATGCTGATCGCTTCAATCTCCGGCAAAATATAATCGGGCTTTTCAAGACGGATAATCTCTAGCACCGCCTCTTTATCCTGCATGTTGATGACATACGAGCGGTTACTGACAAGCTGTGCAGGAGCGTTCTCGTAACGATCGACCGCAACGACTTCAATCCCCAAACGTTGTGCCTCGATGGCTACTTCTTTACCGAGTTCGCCAGAACCCAACAGCATGATTTTTTTGGAATTATTTTTAAGAGGAGCGCTAAAGAGCATGGAAGTAGCCTTGCGTAAAATTTAAATTAGCGTTATTGTAGCATAGGGATGGTAATGGATTTGTTACGAGAGAAAAATTGAGAAGGAAATTTAAAAGGGGTAACCCAAGCGCGTGAGCGCTTGAAATTACAGGCGAGATTCGTAACGTCGCATCATATAGAGACGTTTTAACATCTTCTTGCGAGCGCTGATTTTGAACTGTTTGCGTTTTTCGGTCTCTGTAACGTGGTTACGACGAGCACGAGCTTCAGTAACAACCAGATTACGATCTGTTTGTTTCTTAAAGCGACGGTATGCAGCATCAAAATTATCATCTTGGCGTAAGATAATTCCAGGCATCTACAATCACCTACTTTCTATTTAAAATTTTCGAATCGCCATTGTACCACAGCTTTAGACACATTAAGCTAAAATTGTGTCATGATAACCACCGACTCCATTGAAGGGCTCAAAGCCCGTCTTGATATTGTTGATGTTGTGGGCTCGTACATTGAGCTCAAACGCGCAGGGGCGAACTTCAAAGCCCCCTGCCCGTTTCACGATGAGAAATCCCCCAGCTTTACCGTCAATCCCGCGCGTCAAAAATACCATTGTTTTGGATGTGGCGTGGGAGGCGATTCGATTAGCTTTGTCATGGAGTATGAAAAACTCAACTACCCCGAAGCGATCGAAAAGCTCGCATCTTCGGTTAATTATTCTCTCCAATACAGCGATAACAATGAGAGACGCGAACGTTCCAATCTCCTCGATGGGCTTAGCGGCTGGTACCAAAAACTCCTCGATGAACACGCAACCGCCAAAAGCTATCTCACCGATCGGGGAATCTTTGCCTCCAGCATTGAACGTTTTGGAATCGGTTACGCCCCCTCATCTCCTCAAACACTCGAATTTTTAAAACAGCACCGTTATACCATCAAAGAATCGGTCGAACAAGGAGCCATAGGCAGCGACGGCGGTCGAGAATTTGCCCGCTTTATCGAACGAATCACCTTTCCCATCCATGCCCCTAACGGTTCCATTGTCGGATTTGGGGGGCGTACCATCACGGGTCATCAGGCCAAATACGTCAATTCATCCCAAAGCGCTATTTTTAATAAATCCCGTCTTTTGTATGCGTACCCTCTTGCACGTGAATCGATCTATAAACACAAAGAAGTGATCGTCACCGAGGGGTATTTGGATGTTGTAATGCTGCATCAAGCAGGCTTTACCCAAAGCGTGGCAACACTGGGTACGGCACTCACAGCAGAACATCTGCCGCTGTTACGCAAGGGAGAACCCCGTGTTTTAGTAGCCTACGATGGAGACAAGCCCGGACGCGCTGCTGCACTCAAAGCCTCAAAATTACTCAGCACAGGTGGATTTGAGGGGGGAGTCATCCTCTTTGAAGGGGGGAAAGATCCTGCGGATATGATCAAAGAGGGGCTTATCAAAGAGCTCAATGCCCTCCTTCACCGACCCATAACCTTTATCGAATTTGTGATCAGCGAAATCTGTTCCGGCTATGATCTGCGGGACCCTAGAGTCAAAGAGAATGCTCTTAATGAATGTTTGGGATACATCAAGACTCTTTCACCTCTCATGCAAGAGGAATATCGCCCCTTTATCGCGTCGCAATTGGGCATTTCTCCCTCGCTCATACGTCTTGCCAACACCTCATCGACCAAAACATCGCTTCAAACTCCACAACTTTCTCATCATGATATGTGGGAACTCAGTTTGATTAAAACGATTTTAGAACGTCCGCAAATCACCGATGGGCTTCTAGATTATCTCGATGCCTCATTGTTGCAGTATCACGGCAACGAATTTGCAGCAGCTATCACCAATAACGCTGATGATCCACAGCTTATGGCAATTATGATGGATGATCGTATCCATGGTTTCGATGGAGATGAGGGATTGAGGGCTGAGCTTATGACCTTCTTAAGTGCCCATTACAACCGAGAACTCAAAAAACTCGCCAGCGAAAATTCGCTATCATTCGACCAGAAATCATACGCAATACGTCAAATGCGTGAAAAAATAGCGCGGCTCAAACGAGGTGAACTCGTCCCGCTCACATAAACAATTCGCGGGCTCACTGCCGAAGTGAACCTAGCGTTAGCGTAGCTATCGGGATGCATTCCGATGGCGTATAAAAATTACGAAGGAATTTTATCAAATGAAAGCTATTGCTTTATTCAGTGGCGGTCTTGATTCAACTCTTGCCATGAAGCTTATTATTAATCAAGGCATTGAAGTCATCGCCTGTAACATCAGTACCGGATTTGGTTCGGTCAAAGACCGCCGTGAACACATGCAAAACATGTGTGACCAAGTAGGGGCGACACTTCGCATCGTCGATATCCAAGACGAATATTTGGAAAAAGTCCTCTTTACCCCAAAACACGGCTACGGTAAACACTTCAATCCGTGTATCGATTGCCATGCCAAAATGTTTGAGGTTGCCAAACGGCTCATGATCGAAGAGGGGGCCGATTTTCTCATCAGCGGTGAAGTATTGGGTCAGCGCCCCATGAGCCAAAACGGAGAATCACTGCAAAAAGTACTCCAAATGAGCGATTGCGAGGGGCTGTTACTGCGTCCCATGAGTGCGAAACTGCTCGAACCCACCATCCCTGAGATCAACGGCTGGGTAGATCGTGAAAAACTCGAAGAGATCGTAGGACGTAATCGAGAACGTCAAATGGAGCTTGTTGAATCGTTTGGAATCGTTGATTTCGAAAAACCGGGCGGGGGATGTCTGCTTACCGATGAACATTTCTCACGCAAAATCCGTGACGTTTTGGCGCACGATGATGCGTTTATCAAAGCCGATATTCCGACACTTAAATACGGCCGTCAACTGCGTCTGCCCGATGGAGCAAAACTGATCATCGGACGTACCGAAGAAGAAAACACCAAACTCGAAGCAATCGAGAATCCAAAATTCATGCACATCAACACAGAGCTTTTTGGACCACACTGTTTGATTTCACTCAATGCAAGTGAAGCCGATAAAACATTGGCGGCAAAGCTCGTATTAGCCTACTGCAAACCTGATTTTGAGGGAGAACAGGCGCTGGAATTTGGTCAAGAAACCATTTTGAGCACATGCGACCTCACTCGAAATGATGCTCAAAAATATTTCATATAAACGGGATTATTTAACGACCGTACAGCCGTAACCCAGCTTCTTAACCGCGTCGCACATTTCTTCGGGCTTTGCCCCTTTTTGTACTTTAACCTTTGCTCGCCCTTCTTTGAGATACACCGTCGTATCATTGACCCCTTTTACTTTTCCAACGGACTCTTTAATATCCCCAATACACATAGCGCAGGTCATCCCATCAATCTTTAAATTCACCAAGTTATCAGCACTGGCGATCGTTACGATGGCAGTCATTGCGATTAAAACTTTTTTCATTTTTTTATCCTTCTTAGTCATTTAATGCTATTGTTGCATAATAGTGTTACAAAAGTGTTAAGACTTAACACTTTTGTAACAAATGTTATTTATAATCATAATAATATTTAAAAGGAATACTAATGAGCGCTATTGATTGGTGGATCATCATTACCATTGCTTTTGCAGGAAGTTTTGGTCATTGCATCGGTATGTGCGGTGGTTTTATCTTTGCCTACAGCTCTACTAAAATCGATGCTTCAATGAGTCGTGCTGAACAGCTCATGCGTCACAGTGCTTACAATATTGGACGGGTAAGCTCATATGCAATGCTAGGAATGCTCTTTGGTGGTGCTGGGATGCTCTTTTCTGTTTCTATGCCGACCAAAGGAATGTTGCTCATAACTGCCGGCATCTTGATGATCATCACCGCCCTTTCCATGTTAGGTATTTCAAAACTATTACACCTGCTGGAAGGTTCCTTTTTAAACTTTCCTATTTTTAAAACACTTTTTTCCCGACTTATCAAAAGTAAAAGTGTCAAAAGCTTTTTTGCGCTAGGAATGATGAATGGATTTTTCCCTTGTGGATTCGTCTTTTTCTTTGCGGCTAAAGCAGCTTCTAGCGCCTCTATTGTCGAGGGAGGACTTATTATGTTTGCATTTGGATTAGCCACAGTACCTACGCTATTAGCTCTTGGACAATCAATCAATTTCATGAGAGAGATCGCTTTTCGTCAAACCATGAACCGTTTAGCTGCTATTTCGATTGGAATATACGGACTTTTTAGCATCTACAAAGGGTTGGCCCACATCATCAATCTACCGATGTAAACCATTTTAAAAGAATTAACGTTATACTTTGTGGAATGTAATTAAAGGAGTCCCTATGGCTGGCGTAACTTTTTCATTTTACAATTTTTCGGCATTGGTTGATCTGAATATTGGTATGGCTTTTCGGTTGAATGAAAATCGTTCGGAGAGTTTCACTGTTCTTTTTTGCGACTTTACAGGAATACCGCAAGAGACAATCGATCTGAACCTTCCAAGTCTGTTGAGGACTTCGGATTCTATCGTACACTATGAACACTATTACTTTTTTGTGATGCCGTATACGGATCGTTATGGGACAGGGATTGTTAAGCGGATGATAGAAGAGAGTTTTGCTTCCGCTATCCCCTCATGCGCGGTTTGTTATCCAAGTAACGGGGAAACATCTCTTGAGCTTTTTGAAGCACTCCACGTAGAGGCCAAAAAAATGCACCGTATCGACCTTGATTGCCTTTACAGCGCTCTCAACAAAGAACCTTGATTACTATTGTTGCAGCTTCACCGGTTCAAACCGGTGGTAGGGTGAGTTTTTATAAAAATTGATTGCCTGTGCAATTTCACTTTTATACGCTTCTTTTTTCTCAGAAGCTGCTTGACTCTCGGTTTTGGCTACAACGACCGGAGAGTTTTTCACCTCTACGCTCACCGGTTTGACCTCCATGACCACTACATTCTTAGGTGCTTGTGCGACTACAGCCGCTTTAGCCTCTGTGTGTGCCGCTACAGGGGTTTGCACCTTTACTGCTTCCTGATGCACTGATGTTGTTGTTACCGTTGCTACTTTCGCTGCCGCCGCTTGATCTCTTTTTATCGGACGGATAAAAGCCCCTGCACAAACCAACGTACGCGCTTTTTTCAATGCCTTTTGAGCAGATTGGTGATCTTTATAGCTTCCCAAAGTAACAATATACCGACCCCCTTCGACAACCTTGTGAATCGCCAAGCCGGTTTTTCCTAATTTCTTCTCAAAATCATGCGTAATGGATTTTTCTTTAACCGCGTTAATCACCTGAATCGTCACATCACCTGAACCCCACAAAACTCCCATTGCACCCATTGCCGCTATCAAAACTATTTTTTTAATCATACCCAACCCTTTTTTTCCGCTAAACGCCTGCGGGAATATTCACTCTATATCGGCATAGCGATTTTAAAACTTTAAATTTTACTCTTTTGAACCGTAAATTAAGAACACACTGCGTATAATTCAATTTCTTTCCAAAAAGAGTTTCTTTTTGGGCCCTTAGCTCAGCTGGGAGAGCGCGTCGCTGGCAGCGACGAGGTCAGCGGTTCGATCCCGCTAGGGTCCACCAAATCTTACAGAACCCCCTAAAATACGGAATCCACTTTTTTTACTTTTTGATTTTGTGCCACACGATTCACGAAAAATGTGCCACAAGGACCGTTTTCCATGTATCTCTATCAACGCAATCACAACTATTATTTCCGTATGCGTACCACTGCTATGTTTTCACTTCATTTTGGTATTACCGAAGTCCGTCATGCACTTAAAACCAAAAATAAACGAACAGCGCAGAAGCTGACAATCTTTCTTTATAATAGGATGGATATAATCTTTGCAAAATTCATCCAAAAGGGTTTAGATGTGTCTATAACGCCTAAAATCAAAAAAATTATTAGCACCTATATTCAAGAAGCAATCATAGAGTATTCAAAACTTGAAACGATGCGTCATAACACATTACGCTTTACCGATGACAATGGCAAAACCTATGGCGGACATACATCCCCAGCCATTGATAGAGAAATAGGGATTATTCAAGATTACCTTACGGAGTATGATCCTCAGAAGCTACAAGAGAAAGCAGAGGAGATTCTACCACGAACCAACATTCCCCAAGAAGCAATAAACTCTTTAGATAACGATGATCGTGAAATATTTTATTCTGAACTCTTAAAAGGTGAATCTGAGATTTTACATTATGATAAGAAGCGTAACGAAGAACGTGTTTCTGGTGGGGAACTGCAAAAAGCAGAAGCACAAAAAACCACCAAGGAAACACTAGCTGCTGCCTTCAAACAATTCAATGCAGAGAACTTTGAACGTATCGTAATTAGTACTAAAGCAGACAATCTATTATCAGAGTTGGCTCAGACCTATTTAGAAAATGAATCAATATCCAGAGACTGGAGAGAAAAAACTTATCACAAAATTACTTATGTGTTAAAGATTGCAATGGAAATTATGGGAGACAAAAGCGTAGAGCAATACATGCGTAAAGACTTTGAATATTTCCGCACCATACTTCAGAAACTTCCCTCAAACGTGAGTAAGAAAAAAGAGTTTGAAGGTAAAACACTCATAGAAATAGCCGAAGCCAATGACGCCAGTAAAAATAAATATCCAACTTTAAAAGTCTTAAGCATAAATACACTCATAGGACAGCTTCACACATTTTTTGAATGGTGCATTACACATGGGTATATCCAAACCAATCTCTGTAGAAACCTAAAAATGAGAGATAACCGCAAAAAAATAACAATAAAGATACATTCAGTGATATAAATATCCTTGAGATCAAAACAAATATTTACGGCAAAATTCAAAAGTTGTATGCAAAACAACCTGAACGAATTTGGGTACCAATGATTGGTTTTTACCAAGGCATGAGACTTGAAGAAATTGCTCAACTTCATCATACAATCTATTATTGATGCTTTTTGAAGAGGGGGGAAGCTGGCTGAACCTAGCTATTGGTGCGGCATTGCTGATCTGGTTTTTTTTCTGATTTGTTTTTGCTACAACGATCTCTTATCAATCGATATTTAATTAAAAGGCAAAAAAAACCCCACTAACTCGTAAGAGAAAGTGAGGCTGTGATTTAAGTAGCTCTGCATTCCCAAGCGAAGAGCTTGGGAACGAGTAAACTATACGTTACGCGATAACATTTGCAGCAGCGATTGTGAGGTCAGTAATACCGACCAGCAAAACAACTTGGTCAGCCGTACCATTGAGATCATTGTCAACGAATAGATAACCATTAGTAGCATCAAACTGAAATGAATACATCAAAACACCAACACCAGCCGTCATGGCAACGTTAGCCGCGGTGAGCGCAGCCGCAAAGCCGGCAACTGCGACAGTAGCTTCAACATAGTTAGCACCGGTTGCAACCGTACCCATACTCAGTGTATCATCAGCCATCGTAAAGCCGGTGATACTATCAGCCGTTGCAACAGTAATACCGGAATCGGTATTACCAATCACTATCTTGTCTTTCGATGTATTTCCGGTAAGGATAATCGTATCGGCACCCGTACCTCCTGTAATCGTGGTACCTAAAGTCGTCGCCGTACCAGCCGTGGCAGTAATGGTATCCGCACCTGCACCTGTTGTGATGCTATTGGCCGTGCCAATGACGTCTCCTGTTGTCAAAGTGACTATATCATCACCCCCGCCCGTTGTCACTGTAACGGCACCCGTGGTCGTAGTTACGGTCACTGTGGCATGAGCGGAAGCTGCACTGTTGATCGTCTGCGCACCGGTGCTAGATACTGCTTTTACAGTGGTAATACCTGCCCCCATCGTAATAAAGTTCCCTCCACCGCCGGTAGATGCATCGGATATTGAGGTAAGGGTTGCCGGTCCGGTAACCGCACTCATGTTAATCGTCTGCGCACCGGTCGTAGATGTCGTCTGCAAATCTGCTCCAGCCGTTCCAAATGCTCCATTAAATTCAGCACCTGTCGTAATGGTTTGTGAACCCGTCCCTGTTGTGAGAATTGTAATCTTCTCAATACCGCTAACATTGGTGAAAATAGCGTCATCCAGTGTAAAGGCGACATCAGAGGTAGGAGTGATAGAGAGCGTATCAGTGCCAAGGCCTCCGGCGACAGTGTCAACACTAGTGAGCTGGCCAGGTGCATTCGTGTTGATTGTGTCATCATTATCACCAAGAACAGGCGTATCTACTCCAGCAGTCAGCACGACGGTGTTCCCAACCGTATCGTTTGCCAGGATCGTACCTGTACCCAATACATTACTCGATAAATTCGTACCTGAAAACAGCACGGCAACCGTCTCATCTGCCTCAGCGGTTGCATCACCATTAACTACGATGGAAACATGAGCGACTGTTTGCCCTACGGCAAACGTGACCGTTCCTGTTGCGGCTGTGAAGTCAGCACCGGAAGTAGCTGTCCCTGAGGTTTGTGTTGCATAATTGATCGTAACCGCCACTGTCGGGCTACTGCTAAGCGTTAAGGCGAACGTCATCGCTTTTGTTGTAGCACCACTGACCATAATTTCGGTAACAATTGGTGCACTGGCAGTGAGAGTGAAAATGCCTCCTTCGGGTATAGGTGTAGATGCAATTGGATTGACGGTTGTAAAATTAAAATCCATTGCGCTGCTAATTCCCATAAAAAACTTGCCTATCGTGTCTTTCACCGCCGTTGCCACTACTGTTACATAATACTCAGTATTAACGGATAAGTCCGCATTGGGATTGACCGTTACCTCCATGCCGCTAGCGCTCACAGTACCACCAAGATTACCTGCACCCGTCGCAACATTGAAAGTTTCGACTATGCTGTTGTCTGAACTCTTTTTGAGGACGATATCCCCTGTCCCCAAAGCAATGGTCTCATTGAACGTCAATACAATATTGCTACCTACCCCAACATCTGTTGCGTTGTCTAAAGGCGTTTTCAAAGACAAAATTGGTGGAAAACCTACAGCAATAGCGGCATCAAGCGCCGTATTAGTTGAAACATCCGTCGTTGATGTTACCCCTGAAATAGCAGATTCCAATACAGCATAATCTTTTGACGTTGACCCCAATCCTACTGTGTAGTGCTCGGCTACTGCCGTTTTGTTTGCTAGTAACGTTTTTGTTGTTGTAAATGCTGCATCTGTTGTTGTAGCTATAAATGCATTTGCTTCTGCAAACATTGCACCCATATTTTTGTTAGCCGTTAGACCATTTAAAAAATAATCATAGGCTTGTTTACCAGCGGTTCCTTCGGTTGTTATGTCTGTTAGCCCGTAAGCTCCAGCCATTTTTGCCGCTTTTTCTGTATTTGACATGTTATTTGGATATTGATTTGTAAATATTGAACTCTCTGAAAGAGCTGTCATAAATTTTGTCATATCA
Source organism: Campylobacterota bacterium (assembly GCA_023379705.1). Classification (GTDB taxonomy): domain Bacteria; phylum Campylobacterota; class Campylobacteria; order Campylobacterales; family Sulfurimonadaceae; genus Sulfuricurvum. The sequence goes on along the minus strand of JAMCPS010000157.1, from coordinate 7,389 downwards.
CTACCGTTTGCTATAAAACTATTTTTCAATTCCTGCATATACCCGCCTGGAGCTGCTGAAAACATAACTACTGTTGCTTTAACGATATCTGAAGTTTGTGTTGCCGAAATTATAATACTTGCTTCCATCGCTGCATTACTTGAAACATCCGTCGTTGATGTTACCCCTGAAATAGCAGATTCCAATACAGCATAATCTTTTGACGTTGACCCCAATCCTACTGTGTAGTGCTCGGCTACTGCCGTTTTGTTTGCTAGTAACGTTTTTGTTGTTGTAAATGCTGCATCTGTTGTTGTAGCTATAAATGCATTTGCTTCTGCAAACATTGCACCCATATTTTTGTTAGCCGTTAGACCATTTAAAAAATAATCATAGGCTTGTTTACCAGCGGTTCCTTCGGTTGTTATGTCTGTTAGCCCGTAAGCTCCAGCCATTTTTGCCGCTTTTTCTGTATTTGACATGTTATTTGGATATTGATTTGTAAATATTGAACTCTCTGAAAGAGCTGTCATAAATTTTGTCATATCACTACCGTTTGCTATAAAACTATTTTTCAATTCCTGCATATACCCGCCTGGAGCTGCTGAAAACATAACTACTGTTGCTTTAACGATATCTGTAAGTTGTATTGATGTAAGTGCCATCTGAAATCTCCTAAGTGTATATAAATATCTACAGTGTCATTTGATAACAAATGTAAATATATTTTAACCAACATAATTTGGATAATAACATTATATCATATAAAACATAATTTAATATGTTTAATTTTAATTATTTATATTCCAATAAATCTTTTAACATAATTATTCACAAATATTATTAAACTTTTATAGTTATAAAATGTAACACTTAACACTTTTATTAGTGTCCATCTTCCTACAAATCCATCACTCCATCAATCCACAACTTTTTTTGCTACAATACTCCTTATTAAAACCATTGAAGGAATCTCATGTTTATTCGATTACCACTTCTTTTATTAAGTGCTTCCGTTCTCTCTATTGCGGCAACACTCGCTACTGTCAATGGCAAGCCGATTACAACCGCTGATGCCAATACGTTTATGAGTAAAGCAATACCCGGCATGAGTTTTGACAAGCTTGACCCGAAGATGAAACGACAAATTGTCGATCAGCTGATCAATCAGCACCTCATAAAAGTTCAAGTTGCCAAAAGCGGTATCCAAAATACCCCTCAATTTAAACTTGCTTATGCAGCATTGCGCGATGATCTCGCAGTCGATATGTGGATGAAACAGCAAATGGGTAAAATTTCCGTCTCTGAGAGCGAGACCAAAACGTTTTACGATGCCAATAAAGACAAAATGAAGCAAAGTGGCAAAATTGTGCCGTATGAGAAAGCCAAATTTGAGATCACTCAGTTCATCAAAATGGAAAAATTCAAAGCAACTATGACAAAAACAACCGACACTCTACGTGCCTCTTCGAAAGTTGAAGTAAAGCTCTAAGCTTTTACTTTCGCCCAGCCAATCCTAATTTTAAGAACTTTAATTCACTTTAAGTTTTATTCCTTAGAATGTCTTTGAGCTCTTTTCTTACAGATAATATATAAAAGCGCCCATTCAACAATCAAGTGCAACAACGTTATTTTTATAGTGTAGCTTCGAGTCATCAATCCATTGTGCAATTTTAGCAAAGAACACTTCATGCGGAGTTTTATAGCCAAGTATTTTTCGAGGTCTATGGTTTAGTTTCTCTTGTATGTCTACAATAAATTTATCACTTATCGTCTCAAACTTTGTCTTCTTCGGAATATATTCCCGTATTAATCCATTGGTGTGTTCGTTAATGGAAAATTGTTTATACCAAACAAGCACAGAAAGACGCTCAAAAACTCTCTTCATCCAATCTTGCTGATAAAGCCAAACAGTTGATAGCTATCATAAAGCGTGATCCTTTTACTAATCCTCCATCTTATGAAAAATTGATTGGGGATTTAAATGGTGCCTTTTCACGTCGTATCAATATTCAGCATAGGTTAGTGTATCAGGTTTTGGAAGAAGATAAAATCATTAAGGTTATTCGTATGTGGAGTCATTATGAGTAACTCATAATCATCCCCTTAAAGTACCTACAAGGCTCAAACTGCTTTAATCACCCCATCCAACCTACCAGCACAACTAGCAGCACTCATAAGGGCTTCATTGGATAGGTGAGCGTATCGTTGTCTCATCTTTGAGCTACTGTCGTTTGTACCTCATAGAGACTTCTTCCAGCATTTATCAGTGCCGATGCGAAACTGTGTCGTAGATCGTGCATCCTTACGTCTGGTAATCCTGCTTTCTTTCTGGCGGTGTTCCATGATCCGTTTTTTGGTTTGTTGATAGGTTAATATATAGATACCTGAGTGTTTGGATTCAGCACAATTTTACTTATTATCGTGTGGCTCATATTTAAAAAATCTGCTATTTCAGCTTTAGTATAGCCATATTCAAAAGCTTTTATGATATTTGAATCTCTATTAATATCTGTATCTTGTTCGAAAAATGTCTCTAGCCTTTTTTTGAGAACTTTTAACTTACCATCTTTGATTAAAAGCTTGGGAGATTTGTAGACTATATCTATAGCATCACTATCCATTTCACTGCTTATATAATCTGCATATTCGTTATAAGTCATCTCAAATATCATAGAGTTGTTTAGAAGTTCAAAGTAGTTATGTTTATATTTCCATTGAAAAAATGATTGGTATTTATATAATTCAATATTTTTTACCATGTTTGCTTTGATTGGATTTCTTTCTATGTACTTTGCAACTATCCAAAAATGGGCATCGTCAAAGAGAGAATAGGATTTGTATCTACCTTGCCAAAGATGTCCTCTTCTTGTGTATTTTTTATTAAAATATTTTGCGTATTTATCGTTTAAAAATTGAATGGCTTTTGAAAGGTTTTTTTGTTTCGTTTCGATAAGGATATGGTAGTGATTTGTCATGAGACAAAATGAATGCACGATAATTTCATAATCTTTTGTAAGCTTTAGCAGAAGATCTAAAAAGTAGTCATAATCATCAGGTTCGAGATAAATATCCCTTCTCTCTACCCCACGATTAATTATGTGATAATGTCCTGGCTCTGCATATCGTTCTTTTCTTGGCATAGAATATTATAGTAACATACAATTAATATAATATTAAGAAAAGTTGTATAAAAGTGCCTGACACCTTTTTTAGGATATGGTAGTGATTTGTCATGAGACAAAATGAATGCACGATAATTTCATAATCTTTTGTAAGCTTTAGCAGAAGATCTAAAAAGTAGTCATAATCATCAGGTTCGAGATAAATATCCCTTCTCTCTACCCCACGATTAATTATGTGATAATGTCCTGGCTCTGCATATCGTTCTTTTCTTGGCATAGAATATTATAGTAACATACAATTAATATAATATTAAGAAAAGTTGTATAAAAGTGCCTGACACCTTTTTTAGGATATGGTAGTGATTTGTCATGAGACAAAATGAATGCACGATAATTTCATAATCTTTTGTAAGCTTTAGCAGAAGATCTAAAAAGTAGTCATAATCATCAGGTTCGAGATAAATATCCCTTCTCTCTACCCCACGATTAATTATGTGATAATGTCCTGGCTCTGCATATCGTTCTTTTCTTGGCATAGAATATTATAGTAACATACAATTAATATAATATTAAGAAAAGTTGTATAAAAGTGCCTGACACCTTTTTTTTTTAAAAAGATATTGAATGCATCACTGAGACCCATTCCGTCAAAATAGTGCCTGACACCTTTTTTTCGTATCTGTGATAATGTCCTGGCTCTGCATATCGTTCTTTTCTTGGCATAGAATATTATAGTAACATACAATTAATATAATATTAAGAAAAGTTGTATAAAAGTGCCTGACACCTTTTTTTCAACAAAGGAAGCAGACAAAATAGTGCCTGACACCTTTTTTAATTATGTGATAATGTCCTGGCTCTGCGTATCGTTCTTTTCTTGGCATAGAATATTATAGTAACATATAATTAATATAATATTAAGAAAAGTTTCAAAATAGTGCCTGACACCTTTTTTTAAAGAGTGATTGTAGAGGAGATATGAGGGGTATAAACGAAAAAAGCCCCACCAACTCCTGAGAGAAAGTGAGGCTGAGATTCCCAGAACCCGAGGGCTTTGAGAAAGGGTAGAGATAGAAATTATACGATAGTAAGAACGTTAGTACCAGCACCTGTTGCAGTTGAAAGATCAACCAAACCAGACAACTTAATAACCAAGTCAGTACCGTTAACAAAAGAAGCAGAATCACTCTTATCTTCAACAATATATGTGTTTCCAGAAAACTGAAACCAAGAAATAGCACCATTACCACTCGTACCAACAGTTGTACTAGCAGCAGCAAGGTTAGCATAGTCTTGGAATACCGCAGTATCGCCCAACGTCAACTTAGCCGTTGCAAATGTTTCTACACCAAAGTCAGCAAATTGGATTTTATCACCAGCAGCAGCATCTACGATAGTTGAATAAGTATTTACGTTTGCACCGGCAGCAGAGAGGATAAATGTATCGTTACCAGCGCCACCCGTAATACTGTTCAAACCAGCACCAAAAGTGATAGAGTCAGCACCCGCACCCGCATTTACTGTATTAGCACCTGATCCAACAACGATGACATCATCACCACCAGCTGTGTTCACAACGTTAGCTTGTGCATTGTTGATAGTGATTGTATCAACTTTATCTTGACCCGTATACGTTACAGCTTTAGTCGCAGCAGTTGCAACGATTGTATTTGCACCAGCACCACCTTTGATAGTAGCAGCAGCAGCAAGAGCAGCTGTTGTCAAACTTACAAGACCAGTAGTAACACCACTAGCATCGATTGAAGTAAGAGCAGTCGCACCTGTCAATGTTCCAAATGTTACCCCTGCATTACCAGAGACGTTCAATGCTGTTGCAGCAGTAGCACTAAGTCCAGCTGCACCAAATGCATGCGTTACAGTACCAAGCAATGTTGTTGCTGTTTCAGTACTTGTGATGTTGATTGTTTCTACGTCTGCAGCAACAACTTCAACACCAGCAAGTGCAGTTGCCTTGCTCAAAGCGATGTTTAATGCAACTGTACTTGTTGCAGCATTAGTGATAGCTACAGTAGCAGCTTGACCAGCAGTTTGATCCGCTGTAAATGCAATAGTACCACCCGTTGTCATACCAGAGATAGTAGTAGTCGCAGTGTTTGTAGCAGACATTGTTACATAATTGATGTTATCCAAGTTTGCCAAATTAACAGCAGCAGCTGCAGCACCATTAGCACCACTTAGCTCAAGTTTTGTAAAGTTAGAAACAGTACCTGCAAATGTAGTAGCAGCAGAAGCACTTACAGCATTAGCATACGTAGAGAATGCAAGTGTGTTTGTACCAGTACCACCATCGATTGTACCAGCTGTTCCCAATGCAGAAACACCAACAGTTACTTTATCATCGCCAGCACCCGTTGTGATAGCTTTAGTTGTAGCGCCAACAGTAATTGTGTCAGCAGCTGCACCACCAGTGAATAGAACACCTGTTCCCAATGCAGGAGTAATTGTAACAGCTCCCGTTGAAGTAGATGCATCAACCGATGTCAATGCAGTTACATTTGTAGTTGCACTAATAGTTTTTGCACCAGCACCTTTCAATGTCACTGTAGTAGCAGCTGCAATGTTAACATCCGTGATTGTTATAGCAGCAGCAGCATCAACCGTTACAGTCGTAGCTTTTGCAGTAGTCAATGTAACACCTGTAGTCGCTGTACCAGTAGAATTAACTGTTAAAGTAGTTGCTTCTGCATCTGTTACTACTCCAGCTGTTGTACCGTTAGTATTAACAGTCAATGCACGTGTTGCAGCAGCTGCAGTTACTGTAGCTCCACCTGAAGTCGTATTAAGGTTCAAAGTTGTAACCGCATCAGAAGTAATAGTTGCCAAACCTGTTGTGCTTGTCAATGTTACTGTAGCAAGCTTATCTGAACCAGCAGCAGCTGCATCAGTAATTGCCGATGTAGTTGCACCGTTTACACTTGCAGTAGTAACGTTACCGCTTGTATTCAACAAAGTAACCGGAGCGTCAGTACCAGCAATAACAACGTTTGCAGTTGTCAATCCAGTCCAGCCAGAAACATCTGCAGTTACAGAATCTCCAATGTTGTCACTTGATACTGTATAGTTAAGAATTTCAACGTTGCTTACTGTAGCTGCAGTATTCAATGCATATACAGCAGCACCAGCAGCACCGATTTCGCTAACGTTCATTGTATCTGTTCCAGCACCACCATTGATAGTGTCAAGTGCTGTCAATGTATTTGCATTAGATGCACCTGGAGCAGCAGTGATTGTATCATTACCAGTTGTACCAGTAATTGCATCTACACCCGTAGTCAGTGCAAAAGTTGAACCAGTAGCCGTACCAGCAATTACCGCTGCTTTTGCTTCTGCTGTAGAAACGTCAGTTGTAGCTGTTACACTAGAAATTGTTGATTGAAGTGTTGCAAGAGTTGTAGAAGTTCCACCTTGAGTTACTGTGTAGTACTCTGCTACTGTTGTTTTGTTTGTCAACAATGTCTTAGTAGCCGTAAATGCTGCATCTGTTGTACCTGTCAAGAAAGTGTTCGCTGCAGCGAAGATCTCACCGATGCTAACACCTTTGTTTAATTCTGCTGCAAAGTAATCGTATGCTTGTTTACCAGCAGATCCTGCTGTTGTAATATCTGTTAGGCCATATGCTGCCGCCATGCTTGTTGCTTTTTCAGTTGTTGTTTTGAAGTTAGCGTAAGCTGCTTGATTTGTAAAAGCTGTTGTTGTTGCCAACGCTTTCATGAAGTTTGTGATGTTGCTTCCGTTTGCTTCAAACAAAGCAGTAAGCTCAGTCATATAACCGCCTGGAGCTGCTCCAAACATTGCTACCGTTGCTTGTACGATTTGTGTACGTTGTGTTGATGTGATTGCCATTTAGGCTCCTTTAAATATATTATACTAGATGTTACCTAGTGTAGTTGATGTGCGCACACCGAGTTAACTACTCTCGATGATGCTGAATTATCACACGTTAATATTTAAAGCTTGCTTAATAACGGCTATGAAGCTTGTTAACCTCCGTTTTTTACGATTTTAAATTCAGTATTGTTACCTATTTGATATAATTGCCGCATGATATTTGGCAATGACAATCGTACTCCTGTTGATAAACAAAGCCGCTACGTATATGAGTATGCTCCCGCGGTGCAAATCATCAGCCGATTTGCCGATGGGACGGTGGCACAGGGAAGCGGAACCATCGTCGGCGTCAATGATGTGCTCACCGCAGCGCATGTCATCTACAATGCAGGGCATGGCGGATATGCGGTTGGGATCGAGGTTACGCCCTTGCGTT
>JAMCPS010000156.1:2142-9415 GCA_023379705.1 Campylobacterota bacterium | reverse complement strand
GAACCCTTAAAACAAGTACCGGGCAGTCTTCTTCGGTGCGAATTTCTTCTATGAGTGAAGCCGAAATGATAAAAGCTGAGCTTGAAGCTGCTTCATTTAATGGAACCAATGCTGAAGCCAAAAAAGATGAAGCGGATATTGCAGGAAAAATCACCCCTTTTCTACGTATCCAAGGAAACTATGCTCTAATTGAGTGCTGATTGATCAGCTGATCGACAATTTGTCGTTTCATCTTCGGGTCAAGCTTGTCAAAACTCATGCCGGGTATTGCTTTACTGAGTAATCAAAATTGGCAATCTGTGCCGTAACGTCTTTTGGAATATCAACATGCACAGGACCGGGACGTCCTGAATCAAGGCCTATACAAGCGGAGGTAAAAACCTCACAAACAACTATTATCTCTATAAAGCAGTTAGCACCAATGACTATCTCTCTTTTCAATACTACAAAGATATCTTGGAAAATTCTGTCGGCACCGGTTCGGGTGTTAGAAATAAAGTGAATGTATTTTCGCCCAAAGAATTGAAAGATGTAACGGTTTCTTATAAGAATTTAAAAGACTATGAAGATGATGTAAAAAAGATAGCCGGAACCCTTAAAACAAGTACCGGGCAGTCTTCTTCGGTGCGAATTTCTTCTATGAGTGAAGCCGAAATGATAAAAGCTGAGCTTGAAGCTGCTTCATTTAATGGAACCAATGCTGAAGCCAAAAAAGAGGGAATAGCAAATGCCAAAATTGATGAAGTATCCGATGCAGTCGATAAAGACATCGAATATAAAACAAAATTTTACAGAGACATAACAGTAAACCCTAACAACCGCATTGTTTATCCGGCAAAAGGGTACGTTGATTCTTTGCCTCCGGAAAAGAAGGTTGTGGCGGTTAAAAAAATAGAGTTGCAGGCTAAAAAAGATGCGATGCTTCGAGCTTCGTTTGAAGAGGTTGGTGAGATGAGAAAAGAGCTTTCTCGTTTAGTAATGGAGAACGCGAAGGTGTCAAGCCGGCAGTTTAACGCTTCAGCGGCACAAGCCGAAATTAACGCTCTCATTAAATAGGCAATGAAATGAAAAGAAACATTGCAATCAACACAAAAATTCCATTCTTTCTGTGGAGGATGGAAGAGCGTGAGGCTGAGATTCATGGGAATACTATCATTACAAAAAAAATGGTAGATATCGACGAACAGGGAACTCAGCAAGAAGAGACATATACCAATCATATCACTAAGAGTCCATGGTGGATGGTGGGGATGATTAAGTATCTGCCAATACTATTGATTTTGGTTACAGCAGATTGGGGTGTTCAGCTTTGGAATGGCATTGGGCTTCTCTTTGCCTCATTATATATGCTTTGGTACTTCTGGATGCAGGAGAATAAGCCAAGCCAATTTTATCCGGTAACAATCGGGTCAATAGTTGTATTGTTGGTCGGCGGTTTTTTGAGCGGGACTTTGCTTTATGCGAACCATATCGTTTCCGATGTTATCTATCTCTTTCTTATTAAAATGCTGATCGATGATTACTTGTTTAAAAACTATGAACGTTTTTACAAGGTTGATGGCAAAGTTGGTATGTTCGTTTATTTTAAAGAGGATAACAAATACAGTGATAAATGGAAATACAACTTAAATATTGCGTTAATAGGTCTTGCTGCAATAGCTTTAGTTGTTACCGTTATCAACGGTGCTATGGCTTTCAATGAATACCGTAAAGCAAAGCAGATTGAAGCTGAGCTTGAAGTGCGGGAAAAACAATATGCTCTCGATAAAAATAAAACGCGAGCCATATTAGTTCAGCCAACATATACTCAAGAGAAGTTGACTGATGATCAAATACTTTTGAGACAGCAGCTTGAGATAGGGGTTGAATAATGAAAAAAACTTTCATATTATCTTTTAGTGTCTTTGCCTTATTGCATGCAGAAGGACTTAATACTGGGACAATGGTTGATTCAGCATCGTACCCGTCCTATGATCAGTGTAAAGATATTGCAGCGATTACAAAAAATAAGCCTAAGCTATTAGACACCTATTCGCAAGTGCTTCCTGAGACAGGTGCTGCTGCCTATAAAGTCAAAGGTCCTGTTGATGTCGATGTAAAAACAGGTAATGCAAGTTATCGTATTTACAATTCACTCAACAGTGATGTTGCCGATAAACCAACCTATTACAACCCATTGTGTACAGAGGTCGATCCCGCATATTTAAAGCAAGAGATTGATCGTGAAACACAGACTATTAAAGCCGAAGTAGAACAGATGTATTCTTCAGCTGATGCAATCTACGATCAAGCTCAAAAAGACTCATCACAAAAAAGCGACGGGAAAACAGATTCCGATGTTTATACGCAAGCGCTATCCGGGAATGTAGATGAAGCAAAAGCGGCTGAGGAGAAAGTTTCTAAGTATGATGGGGGTGCCGCATCAAACAAAATGACTTCACCGCAGCTTGGGTTTATGGCAAGGGTAAACAGCGTCAATAATGAGTTGCAAACCCTTATTTTTTTAGTTTCCGTCTTACTGTCTATGATTGCGCTTGGTGCTGGGTATATATCGAAAAAAGTGCAAAAGCGAGCCGACCATGAAGACTACGTAGCACGTTTTGGGCTTGGTGTAATACTCTGGTTCTTACTTTTTGCCCCGGCAAACACCTACAAGTATGACAGCGGAGAAATCTCACAAACACGTATGCAGTCAATTTGGAGTTGGGTTTTAAATAAAGGGACCGGAGCCGCCAATCAGCTTGCAGGCGCTGCACACCATCAGCAAATGCGCTACGCTATATCCAAAAGCGGTGGAATCGATATAGAGAAAAAGATCACCGGAGCTGTAAAAGAAAAAGCTGATCTTGATAACAAAGCGGGAGCATATGAGTATGTCCTAAGCCAATGTTTGCAAACTTACAAGATCAATGATCTTGCCATGGCTATTGGAGATGCAAAAGGTGGAGGGAAAAGATATTTCCCAACACAAGAAAGCATGGTGAAGATGGGTGATGAAGATGTCTATTCAAGATATCTATTGCCAACTATTGACCCGGATAGTGTTTATATGAGCCTTTCGACTTGTGGTATTGCTGAAGAAGAATATCGAGCATTGGTCGCCAAAAAACGTGATCTTCAAAGTAAGATCGATGCCGCAAAAGAGACAAAATTTCAAGAGAGATACACTTCCTCGGCGAAGCAGCTGGTGCAGGATTCAACTAAAGCAGGATGGACTAGCGTAGCAATGCTTCCGGTCCATCATTTTGCCGCCAAAGGGGTTGGGCAAAACATTGAGAGCCAATTAAACAAAAAAACCTTTGAGGACAAAAAGAAAGATGAAGATGAAGATTGTTCAAAGATAGAAATGTCATTTTCTGACCCGTTCTCAAAAATAGGGTGTTATCTTGAAAAGCTAAGTGATTACACAATACCGATGCAACTTTATGAAAAAGTTTCTACATTCTCAATGGATAATTTTATGCAAAGTACAGCACAACGTGCTTCCTTGCTTATTGTGCCAGGTACATGGCCGGTATTTGAATATATCAAAGAACTTATTTCGGGAATACCAATTCCAGGTTCAGGTCTATTTGGCTCAATTATTGCATTCTATACCGCAACAGAGCTTGGTTTGTCGGTTATTGAAAACTTACCGTTTTTGGTATTGATTCCTTCAATTAGCATTGTCATTGCTTTATATTATGCCGAGGTTTTCTTTTATTCGATCACGATACCTTACGTGGCTGCGTATGCTTTCAGCAGAGACCAATGGGGACACCTGGTTAAACATGCTGTTCGAGGAATTATGATTGCGTTAAAACCGGCAATGATCGTAATATCAGTATACACGGCGATATACGTTTCCGACATTGTTACAAGCATGTCAAAAGATATGATCAACAAACAAACTGCAATATTGTTGGAGAAAAACGATAAGGCACATCAAAGTGTTGGTTTTATGGAAGCAATCAAAAATAGTGTAAATTTAATAAACGATACCGCCGCAACTGGCCCAAATATTTATGAAAACGGCCAGCTTGCCTTTGGTGGGTTCATGGGGAAATTTACAGTATATGTCATACAAGGATTTTTGTTCCTGATAATGGCTGTGGTGCAGGTGTATATAGTGATTAAAATCATAGTTTCTGGACCTGTAATGATCATGGAAATGTTTGGGGTGAGAGAGACTGACATGGCCAGCCAAATGACAGAATCGGTTTCCGCAAGCGCAAAACGATACGAAGGGGGAATATAACCTTGTACCAAGGGTGTTTTGAAAAGTCGTTTCTTGAGCTTGTCTCTTTCGTTGAAAGAGGGGTGATTACGTTGATCCAAGCGGATTTTAAAAACAAGGCTATCCCGACGCTATGCAAAGAGGGCAGGTTTAAAGAAGCACACTATGAAGATGGGATCCTCTATTTATTTCACGATAACTATAGTGAAGAGTTTTTTAATAAAATAAAAGAGTATGGAAGATCCTACGGAATACAAGAATTAAGGGTGGTTAATATATAAAATAGACATAATATAGAGTTAAATACTATATTTAAACTATATCTAAATAAAATATGGCTATAATTATTGAAACACATAAGGAAGAAGATTATGAAAAAGGTATTAAGTTCTGCACTGGTTGCATTGATGGTTGTTTTGAGTGGATGTACTTCGGAAGAAACAAGTTCAGTAGAAACTGTTAAGAATGATCAAGAGCAAATCCAAGAGTCATTCCAATCGGTTATTTCAGGTGACGAAACAAAGTTGAGTATTCTTGAACCTGATTTATTGAAAGATAAAATGGTTGCTCACGGGGAGAGTCGTCACAAACTCTTGTTGAACAAAGGTGTTCTTGACGGTGAATGTTCTTTGAATATTAGTTCAGTTGATGGCACTTGGGCTAAAGTATTTGTTAAATGTGCAACAGTAGGCGGCGACGCTTTCATGGAAAAAACGGATGGGCAATGGAAGCTATTGGTAATCAAATAAAACACACAAAGGGGCTCTTGATTGACCCCCTAAAAAAAAGCGTTTCTTCTATTGATGTTGCCCCAGATTTAATTGCTACTTTTTTGGGGTCTGAATCTGTCGTAGTATCCACAATCTTACAAAATGGCGACATGCTCTACTCTGACCCAGCTGCAATTTCACTTCAAGTTAACCCATTTAAAATTGATGATTTAGGTGTATTCTATGGCAAAGCCGTATATGTATCTACTCACAAAAATGGACAATTTAAAGATACTGAGATAACACCGGCTCAAATTTTTAGCAGCATTGTTTTCCAAGAGGATTCTGTTATTGAATGGTTTAGAGGTTTTCTTAATGATGACGGAATTGCAATGAATCATATGATTCAAAGAGATGATGGCAGAATGATCAGCGTCCAATCTGTATTGAATACGATTGCAATGCTTCCTGAGAATAAAAAAAATGAAATTCGAATGCTTGCAGTCATTGATAACGCCAATGCAATTAATAAAATGAATCTAATCACACATCTTGCAAATACCATGGAGGTTAATGATGCGTAAACTACTTTTTGGAAATCCTGAAAAAATCATGTCGATACTGGCTATTGTTGCCATTATTTATTCAGTGATCAATGCTCTTATTGTCGGCCGTGATCAGATGCTAATGTCAGAAGAAGGGATGGTGGGTATTTTAAACTTTGTAATCTCTTTTTTATTTACCCTCGCTCTTGACCTTGCAGCAACTCTAGGAGGGGTTTTTGCGCTATATCTTCTTATTGATATCCGAGCTCTTCTGCATCACATGCAAAAAAGACAATAGAGATATTTTTAGCGATATAAATAAATATAATTCAGGAAATATTTAACAAATAATAGTACAATTTAGAAAACCAAAATAGGATTTTCTAAGTTATGCTAACAATAAAGAAAGAGATATTTTTTGAAATCCTCAAATCGAAGATCTTCAAAGCTTTTATCATTGGCTCCCTTATACTCTCCAATTTTGTTTTAGCAGGTGTTGAAGTAACTTTCTCCTTCGTGCTAATCGTCTTCATTTTTTCTTACCTTGCCGCCACCGGCATCCTCTATCGAAAAGCAAAACCAAAAGAGATCTATCAAGAACGATTCAAAAAGGTTTTTACATTTGCAAATGTTTTTATAGTGTTGCAAAAATGGGTAGGGTATCTATTTTTGGCCATTATCGTGGCAGGTGTGGTCATGCAGCTTTATTTCAGATATTTTAATTAAGGGAATCCCATGGGTAAAAAATTAATCACCGTTGAAAAACCGAGCGTTGCGAGGGATTTTGCTACTGCTCTAGGTGCCAAAATGGTAAAAGAGGGAGGTGCCACATATTTTGAAAGCGATCAATATATTATCGTCAATTGTTTTGGTCATATGTTGGAGTCATTATCCCCGGAAGAATATAACGAATCATGGAAAGAGTGGAGTATTGGTGTACTTGCCCCTCCCCAGTTTAAAAAGAAAATTCCATCAGATAAAAAAGCACAAACGAGCTTGATTATAAAGCTGATCAAAGACCCACGTATCGATTCGATTGTAAATGCAGGTGATGCCGGAAGAGAAGGGGAAATTATTCAGCGTGAACTCTATGAATATGCAGGTACTTCAAAACCGATTTATCGTTTTTGGACATCGGACGAATTGACGTCTACAGTTATTAAAGCAACGTTGAATAAATTAATTCCATCAAAACAATTTGATGGCCTTGGTTATGCCGGTGACGCCAGAGAGCGATCAGACTGGATTATTGGATTATCCGGAACACGGTCGATGACAAAAGCATTTGCCGCGCCGAAAGAAGTGTTGAGTGTTGGGCGTGTTCAAACAGCCATACTTGGGCTGATTGTTCGCAGAGAACTTGCTATCCTGAACTTTAAACCGCGTAATTTTTGGAATGTTGTTGCGTCCGATAAAGTTGGCTCGGTGAGTGCGAAAGCCGTTGCGCCTGAAAGCGCCGATGGTGATCGATTCGCATTTTGGAAAGAGGAAGATGCGAAAAATGTTATGAACGATGTAAAGGGCAAACCTTACACCGTAGATGCCTTTGATAGTAAAGAAGTAAAAGAAAATCCGCCAAGACCGTTTTCTATGCCAACATTACAACAGGAATGTTCAAAGCTGTTTGGATACAGTGCAGAAAAAACAGTTGATGTAGCGCAGCTGCTGTATGAGAAAAAATATACTACTTATCCTCGTACTGACTCTGATTACCTTGGTGATGAACAAAAGCATTCAATCTCTGGCCGCGTTAAGGCTATCACTTCAAAGTCTCTATTCTCAAATACAAAAATCGTTTCGAC
>JAMCPS010000156.1:0-2132 GCA_023379705.1 Campylobacterota bacterium | reverse complement strand
TTCAATCAAAAGAAATTAACGGATCACCATGCGATTATCCCAACAGACATGGCTGAAGCCCGTGGAGGATTTGAATCACTTTCCCCGGATGAAAAGCAGGTGTATACACTGATTTGTGAACGCTTTATTCAGGCGTTCCTTCCTGCTGCAGTGGCAATTGAAAGTGAAGCTACGTTAAGCAACTCTGGGCACATCTTTATTGCCCGTGCAAAAACATACAAATCTCTTGGTTGGCTAGAATTTACCGAAAAAGGGAAAGATGGCAAGACTCTAGATCTTAAAGTCGGTGCAAAACTCAATCTCGATGAAAAGCTGGATCCGAAAACCACTACGCCTCCGGATCGATTTGATGAAGCAGAAATTATTAAAGCAACAATGAATGCTCATCTTTATGTTGAAGAAAATACCCCTAAAGATGTCGTAGAAGCGTTAAAAAACGCAAAAGGCATTGGAACCAGTGCTACCCGCCAAACTTACATCCCGTTGCTTACGAAGCGTGGTTACATTGTTACAGTGAAGAAAAAAATCCAACCCACACCAAAAGGGGTGGATCTGATTAAATTGCTTGATGGTCAGGCAATTGCAAGTTTCTCAATGACTGCAATTTGGGAAAACCGACTCGGCGATCTTGAAGAATCCGGCTCGAAACCAGCCTTTGAAAAATTCATGAGTGATTCAGTGGAATATGCTCATGAACTTATCAAGTTTATTCAAGAGAAAAAAGGGGGAGGTACATCTATATCGGCTTCGGCTAAGACTGAGCCGATTGGTAAATGCCCTGCATGCGGCAAAGATGTTCTGGAAAGCAGAATAGGGTATTCATGCACCGGTTATAAAGAGGGGTGCAAGATGACAATTTTCTATGACACCCTCAAAAATTTCGGTCATTCAAAGATTACAAAAACAGAAGCAAAATCTTTATTGAAAGATCAAAAAGCCAATGTCAAATTAAGATCGAAAGCTGGCAATGATTATACAAAAGATGTGACACTTGTGCAAGAAGAGGGGCGATGGTTAGTAAAAGTTTATAGGACTTCAACAAATGAATCTCAGGCTGTAGCTGATCCAAAACAATTGGTTGAATCTCCGAAAGCGTTCACAAAAGGAGGCATTACTTTATGGAAGTCCTATATGGGGGCGACGATAACAAAAGCGCAGGCCGAAAAACTTTTTGGCGGTAAAAAAGTGAAGATGACTTTCCAAAAGAAAGAGGGTGGTGGAAGCTATGAAATGCTTGTATTCCTTGATGCGGATGGGAAGTTGCAAAGAGAATTTGAATCAAAAAAATAGGAGAGACAATGAGTGGAATAATGGAAGATGTAGCACCTGAACAGCTTCAGGAGGCATACAAACGTATTAAGTCGGGAATGATGGCGGAGCTTACGGCTCAAATGGATTTAAAAGAGGCAGAACAGAAGCTCAAAGACGATATCGTCCAAGACAACCAGTTCTATAAAAAAGACAATGTGACGCCGGATTATTCAAAAGTGAAAATGCCGTTGCTAAAAAAAGCGATCGCGGTAGTAGAGCTTGAAGCAAAAAATACCCTTGATGAACAAATGAACGTATATGATGGCTATCTAGCAGATTTGCGATCAGATCGCATCTCAAAAGCGGCCGTTAACGGTTATGTTCGAAAAACCAAGATGGTTTCAGAGGCAAAAGAAGGGTTTAAAGACACTAAAGAAAATTTAAAATCTGAGATCAACGGGGATATCGTTGAGGCTCTTGTACTTTTAGCAAAAAACGAAGTTGAGGGTGAAAAAGAGCGAATTGAAGCAGAGAGCGGTAAAGCTCCAAAAACTAAAAAAGATAAATCACAAATCAGTGAATTGCTCGATCAAATTCGATCGATGCTGGGTAAATAATTATGCTACTCGCCCTGATTGGTATGCTCAAAAAAAAAGATAAAAAAGCTTCCAAAGAATCAGATGAGGCAGAAAACATTCTACCCCATATTGAAGTAGCGGAGGAGCCGCTGCCGATTAGACGAAAACAAACGCCATCGATGCAAAAAATTGCTAAGTTTTTTCTTCCGGTGGAAAAACAAAATGATTTCAAACAGAAAAAAGGATGAAAGTATGAAATTTAAAGGGTTGTTCTTATCCATTATTGCATCAGTTTCGTTGTAT
>JAMCPS010000155.1 GCA_023379705.1 Campylobacterota bacterium | reverse complement strand
ATTATTGATTAAGTAACAGTTATGATTGAAAAAATACGCTCCCTCCCTCATTGTGCCGGTATCTACCAATACCTCGATGCCAAAGGGCGCATTCTCTATATAGGAAAAGCCAAAAACCTCTCTAAACGGGTCAAAAGCTATTTCAATCTTACACCTGGGCTCTCTCCTAAACCTACTTTATCATTGCGTATTCAAAAAATGCTCACTGAAACGGCTTCTTTGCATTACATGGTGGTCGAAAACGAACACGATGCCCTCATCTTGGAAAATTCCCTCATCAAACAGCTCAAACCCAAATACAATATTTTGCTGCGCGATGATAAAACCTATCCCTACATCTATGTCAACCTCGATGAGGAGTACCCGCGCTTTGACATAACACGAAAAATTATCAAAGGCAAAGCGATACGCTACTTCGGCCCTTTTTCTACAGGAGCACGCGATATTCTCGATTCTCTTTACGAACTGCTCCCTTTGGTTCAGAAGAAAAGCTGCCTCAAGGGGAAAAAAGCGTGTCTGTATTATCAGATGAACCAATGCCTGGGCCCCTGTGAATTTTCTGTTGATCAAACCCATTACAAAAGTATGGTAGATACCGCCGCAAGCTGGATTCAAAACAAAGAGCTCCTCATCCCAAAAATTCGTACCAAGATGGAGTTTTATGCTGAGGAACTGCGCTTTGAAGAAGCAAAAGCCTTGCGCGATAGACTTGAACGCATCGGCCGAAGCACCGAACATTCTCAAATCGACCTCGCCTCATCCGAAGCCTATGACATTTTTGCCATCGCCGCCGATGAGATCCGAGGCTGTGTCGTCCGCTTGTTTATTCGTGATGGAAAAATCGCTTCGGGCAGTCATGACTTTTTTACCGCCAATAACCTCTATACCCTTGATGAAGCCTATGAGCGTGCATTGGTCAACTACTATGGCACCCAAAAACCCCCAATCATAGTCCCCATCCTCATCCATACATCCTTTGAGTCCCTAGACTGGGTATCCCAACACCTCACTCAACTGTTTGAGAAAAAAGCATCCCTTAACGTCCCAAAACAGGGGATAAAAAAAGAGCTCACCGCTCTTGCCTATACCAATGCGCTTGAACTGCTGCGCTCTCCTCGTAGTGACAAAAGTGTTTTACTCGAACAAATCGCCCAACTGCTTGACCTAGAAACGCTCCCTGAGCGTATTGAAGCTTTTGACAACTCTCATATTGGAGGTCAGGCAACGGTGGGTGCGATGATCGCCTACAGTGAGGGTAATTTTGATAAAAAAGGATACCGTACCTACCATTTGGAGCACAAAGACGAATATTCCCAAATGCGCGAGATGCTCACACGACGAATCAAAGGTTTTGATACCAATCCTCCTCCTGACTTGTGGGTGATTGATGGAGGGGAAACGCTGCGTAATCTTGCAGTGGAGCTACTGCATTCCAATGGTACACAAATCGATGTAATTGGTATCAGTAAGGAAAAAATTGATGCCAAAGCCCATCGGGCAAAAGGTTCCGCCCGAGATATTTTGCATAGCAAGGAAGCGATTTTACGCCTTGAACCCAGTGATAAACGGCTCCAATTTATTCAGTTGCTTAGAGATGAAGCCCATCGATGTGCTATCACGTTTCACAAAAAAAGCAAACTCAAAGAAGACAAAACTTCTAACCTGTTAACCATTCCAGGCATTACACCAGGTAAAGTTCAAAAATTGTTAACCTACTATGGAACTTTTGAAGCCATTACAAAAGCCGAATTATCAACATTGCAAGAGTTAATTGGGACATATGGGGCTAAAAATGTTCATAATTATTATAATTCACTAAAATCTCAGTAATCTTTTATGGAGTTTATGCCATATTCTTAGACTTGTATTTACAGTGCCAGTTAATAAGGAGTGTTTATGGATAGACCCAATCCAGTCGATGAAGAATATTTTTTTGAAGGTCGAGCCATCGTCAGCGAAACCGATTTAAAAGGTATTATCACTTTTGCCAATCGACGTTTTTGCGAAATTTCTGGCTACAGTGTCGATGAACTCGTCGGGGAACCTCACAGTATTATTCGGCATCCCGACATGCCAAAGGCAGCATTCGCACAATTATGGAAAACGATTTTATCCGGTACCATTTGGCATGGATTGGTTAAAAATCTCCGTAAAGATGGTAAGTACTATTGGGTTGATACCGAAGTGTCCCCTATGTATGATGAGAATGGCACACTAAAAGGGTACATGGCCGCTCGCAAACCGGCTTCACGCAAAAACATCGAAGAAACGGCACTTCTCTATCAAAAAATGATTGCAAAAGAAAGCTAAAAGGGAGAAAATGTGTTACTTTATAACAATAAACAAGAATTCATAGGTATAGATGATGGGGGTTTACACCTTCTCAATTATGCTTCATTAGAAGAGCTCTTAAACGTTTGCTCCGATGTTGCTGATCTTTTTGCCAACGAGCCGGGCTACATACATAACTTTAAAAACTTCGGGTGGATTGATTTTCTTCTGCATGCCGATTCAGATGCTTCCAGCGCCATCGTACATGGAAACGGACGAACATTCAGCTGCCGCCTAAGCGTCAGTGCTTTTCATTTATGCAGTGAACCTTCCGCAAGTGGCTACAGTATCGAAATGTCCCAAATAAAAAGCATCAGCGGTAAGGAAATCAAACCGCATCTCACAGCTCAAAAAGCACCGACACAAGAGTTCGTCCCACCAAGCGAGCCTATCCTAAAAAGTGCCCAACCTGCGCCATTGCCAGATCACACACATCTTACTGCAACGCAGTTGAGTGAACCAACTATTTTTGATATTCCAAAAACACAACCTACTTCACTCGATGAGACGGAGGATCTTTATACTTCTCTGATGGCTCCCTTAAGTGTTGAAGAATTGGATTCATCTTTAGAGAAAAAAGATCAAAAAGTTGTAAATCCGATAAGTGAATCGGCTGCTATTCCTGCCTCCCAACCTTCAGTGAAGGAAACTACTCAATACTCCTCCAATGAGAACGAGTACCTTTCTCATCACAAAGTTGATTCTTCTTACACATATGATCCAAATATCGCTGCCAATGAACTTGGTCTTCCTGTTGATTTGATTGAAGAATTTATCGGTGACTTTATCCAGCAGTCGCATGAATTTAGAGATGAGCTCTATGATGCAACCGAAAAAAATGATATTAACAAACTGCACATTCTTTCTCATAAACTCAAAGGGGTAGCTGCCAATCTACGCATTGAGAACGCGCTTGAAGCGCTCACTATTATTAACAGCTCTGCTGATCCTATTGAAATCCAAAGCAATCTCAAATACTATTACAGTATTATCGCAAAATTAGAGGGGAAAGAGGTCTTAGAAATTCAAAACTCAGCTTCTCAAAATGAAGTAGCATCCGAACCTGATACACAAACGCTCCCTGAACCGGAAGAGGACATTTATGCATTTTCTCTCAAACAAAATGACAATGAAACACTTTTAGTGCATCTCGATGAGATTGACTTAGAAGATGAGCCATCTACTGACGTAAAAGAAGAAAAACTTCCTTTCAAAAAAGAACTTCTTGAATTAGAAGAAGAACTTTTAGAAGAGTCTGCTGATAAAGAGAATATCCCGCTACCGCTGCATTACGACCTAAATGCAGTTTCAGGAGCACTTGGCATGGAACCTGCCTTCATGGAAGAACTGCTCAAGGACTATAGAGCCGACGCATTAGCCATGAGTACAACCATCAGACAAGCTATCAAAGCATTTGATACCCATACATGGAAGAGCAGTGCAGCTAAACTCAAAGGGATTAGCGACAATTTGCGTCTTAGCGAAATTTCGGATGAACTCGCTATTCTTTCCATCACCAATGACGCCCAAGAAGCCAAAAAAGCTTCTGGACGCCTTATCAACTATCTTGATCAACTTTAAGAGGAATTCATTATGCATTTAGGACTTAAAAATCGACTCCGCCTGATCAGTCTTTTACCGATATTGATCTTATTTTCACTTGCCAGTTATTACGTATACACTTCCTACGTAAGTTTCCAAGCAGCTCAAACCCTCCAAGCGAGATTGGAGAGTAATAAACAATTAAATAACATGATCAATGATATTTCGCGTGAGCGCGGTATGACGGTGATGTATCTCGGAAATGCCTCTGCAGCTACTTTAAAATCGTTGCATGCGCAGCGTGCCATCGTTGACACTACCATCAAGGAATTTATTGCCCATAATCATTCCCCTGAAATCGTAAAGATTATCACTGCGTTAGAAAAATCACGCCATCAGTCACGTCCTTCAGTAGACAATAAGACAGCTGATTTCAACGAAATATTTGATGACGTTTATGGCAAACCGCAAGAAGCCCTTATTCAAGAACTCTCTTCTCTTTCAACCGTATTGCTGGATGATAAAGTTGCCTCCATGGCTAGCAATTACCTCTCATTGATACGTGCCAATGAATACACCAGTTTAGAGCGTGACTATTTAACCTACTTGCTATCTCGCGGGAATGCCTTAGAGGATGAAGAACTTGAAAAATGGATCACCTTAATCGGTAATGCAGATACGCTAAACCTAGAAAGCGTAACAGACAAAGGATTGCAAGCATCACTCAAAGCCATCCTTCTTTCCGAAGACAATACAGAGTTATTTCAAGATATTGTAACGGAAAGAGGTACTATTTTACGTTCCAGTGCAAATGGAAACTACGATACCCAATCCGGTATTTGGTTTGCAATGATTTCTGAAAAAGTCACTGCACTCAATGAAGGTGAAAAACTTATTCTGGATTCAATGGACAGCAGAGCCTCCGTTGTTAAAGCACAAGCAATCCAATTTCTAATCACTGCCATTACTGTGTGGATTGTCTCTATCTTGATCGGTATTTTAGGTATGTTGCTTTCCAATGAAATCGCAAAAAATATCAAAAATCT
The DNA here is from genome assembly GCA_023379705.1 of Campylobacterota bacterium. Classification (GTDB taxonomy): domain Bacteria; phylum Campylobacterota; class Campylobacteria; order Campylobacterales; family Sulfurimonadaceae; genus Sulfuricurvum. The sequence continues at coordinate 7,610 of JAMCPS010000155.1, read as the reverse complement.
TGAGTCCGTACTCAAACGTGTTGCCGAAGATACTCATGATAATGAGGCCGATGAACTTAGCAAATCGATCAATCTTGATACTGCCGATGGTACAGCCAAAGCTTATGCTCTTCTTGAGCGTATTATTGAGCAAACAATGGGCGACAAACAATCTGCTCAAGAAGCCAGTGAAGCCAAATCGATGTTTTTGGCCAACATGTCCCATGAAATCCGTACGCCTCTTAATGGTATTGTCGGATTTACCGAACTTCTCAAAGATACCGAACTGCATGATGAACAACGTGAATTTATTGATATCATCGAAAAAAGTTCGGAAAACCTTCTAGAAATTATCAATAACATTCTTGACCTTTCCAAAATTGAAAGCAACAAACTCGAAATTGAAGATATTGCCTTTAACCCTATTGAAGAATTTGAAAGTGCCGTCGATGTTTATGCCGTACGTGCATCTGAAAAACACATTGACCTTGGATGTTTCATTGATCCAAGTCTTGAACGTCCTCTCAAAGGGGATCCGACTAAAATTAAAGAAGTCATTATCAATCTTCTTAGTAATGCGGTTAAATTCACGAACGCGGGTGGAAGCGTCAATGTTGATGTCCGCCGCATTGAGAGTGATGAACCTAATCGTGCCCGCGTACGCTTCCAAGTAAAAGACAGCGGTATCGGGGTAACCAGTGAGCAAAAATCACGTATTTTTGAAGCCTTTTCTCAAGCAGATACGTCCATTACCCGAAAATACGGCGGAACAGGTCTTGGGCTTACCATTTCAAGTCGTTTTGTTGAGCTTATGGGAGGTCAACTCGATCTTGAGAGCACTCCAGGTGATGGGACTATGTTCTTCTTTACCCTCTCATTTGAAGAGATTGAAACGCTTAATGACCCCGTAAGAGGTTCTTTCTCGAATATCAATGCCGTTATCCATGAGAGCAGAAGCAAGAAAAAAACACAATCAACCTATCTCAAAGAATACCTAGATTACTTTGGTGTCAGTTACACTACGTTTCATGATATTGAAGAGCTTAAACTCCTCGAACGCCAAGTCAACTATGACCTTTTATTTATTGACAACGACTACACGAATGACGTCGATTTGGTACAGTTTTCATCCGCTCAAGAACAATTGGTCCTTATTACAAAATCGTACTACATGAAAAAAATCGACTCTATGGGTCTTGATATTTTCAAAGTACTTTATGAACCAGTCAATAGCAGTAAAATTCGTACTGTACTCGAAACTTATGACATAGAAGCATTCAATAATCGAAAGCAAAAATCATCACGCCGCAAAAAATTTGATGAGAAAAATTCACGCTTTGAAGCATCCGTCCTCGTCGCTGAAGACAACATTATCAATCAAAAGCTGATACGTCGTACACTCGAAGACATAGGCTTGAATGTCACCCTTGCCAGTAATGGCTTGGAAGCTTTTGAGAAACGCAAAAACAACCAATATGATCTGATCTTTATGGACATTCAAATGCCTGTGCTTGATGGTATTGAAGCAACGCAAGAGATTCTTGAGTACGAAGCCGATTATGATCAGCATCACGTACCGATTATTGCCTTGACCGCCAATGCTCTTAAAGGTGACCGTGAACGTTTCTTGGCCGCAGGTATGGATGAATATACAACCAAGCCACTGGTTAGAAGCGAAATCATTTCATTGCTTAACAATTTCCTTTCTCATAAAATTGTAGAGATCAATCTTGTACCAAAAACAGCAGATCATCTTGCAAATGAAGCAGCCCCTGAAAGTGCTGTTGCCGTAAATGATAATGAGGCTTTAGTGGATTTTGAACTTCCAGTGGAAGATAAGATTGCCGAAAACGAAGCAGCAGTCACAGAAGTAGAAACAGCCATTCCAAAAATTATTGAATTGCTGCCTGAAGAAAAAACTTCAGCCTATGATGCAGACGTTTTACTGGCAAAACAAAATTCCCTTGAGACGAAACTCTTTAGTCGTATACTTGACGATTTGGGATACACTTACGAGTGTGTTGATTCTGTAGCTGCATTACGGGAAAATATTGCTAGTAAACGCTATAAGGTTGCATTATTTGATAAGACATTAAAAGGACTTGACCTCAAAGAACTGTATGATACAATTCGTGCTAAAAACAGCGACATTTCATTGGTAATGCTGATTGATCCGAATACTAAAGAAGACGAAAACGATGCTATGTACGTGCATGAGATGATAAAAAATATCGTCAATAAAGATCTATTGCGTCTTGTATTTGAAAAATTTATCTAAATTAGGAATTATAAATGGTTGATAACAAACTAAAAGTACTCGCAGTTGATGATGATTTTATCAATTTAAAGCTACTCAAAACGATGCTCATGAAAGCCCCGAATGTGTACCAAGTTGTCGAAGCCAAAAATGGAGCCGATGCTATAGGTATTCTAAAAGCGCAGGATGATATTGACATTATACTGCTCGATATCATTATGCCTGTTATGGGGGGTATTGAAATGCTTAAAGTCATTCGAGCCGACGAATCCCTTCGTCAGCTTCCTGTTATTATCCTTACTACCGATGAAACTAAAAAGACAGAAGCGCTAGAGTGTGGTGCTAATGGTTTTCTTATGAAGCCTGTGCGAGAAAAAGACGTTATCTCTAAAATTGCTCAACTGACCATCTAAACATTTATTCTTCCTGCTGCTGCAGGAAAATAAAATCCTCTTATCTTTTAAAATATTTGCCAGCTGCGTTCATGTACACGAATAGGCTCCGTACTTAGATTATTATCCGTTACCGTTACATCCATTAATACCGTTGATTCTTTTCCTGTATTTACTGCCAAAACATTACACACTCCGCCAGGTGCTGCACCACGAAATGAATAATTCATTCTCACTACAACATTAAACATACGAGCTCCACTTGCGTCATCCACGTTTATATTAAGTTGGTTAAGACATCCTCCTGCATTAAAACCTTGCACACGCATTACCGCGTATTCTGTAGCACTTTTTGCCAATAACTGTGCTTGTGCACGCAGATATTTATCGCCGACAGCTTTGCTCTCTTGTGCACCGCCACGCATTAGTAAAACACCGCCCATGGCAACCAATACAACAACAAAAATCGCCATGATCATCGCAAATCCGGATCGTTTAGTAGCGTACATGAACTCTCCTTTCACGACAGATAGTCTGACTTTCTGCATCGCTGTCACTCAAATTACTATCAAGACCACGCATGCACACTTTAAGGCGCCATACCAATCCTCGATCATTCAAATTTGCATTGGCCATAAAATCTGTCGCATCATAATCCGCATAAAAATGGGCTACATTCTGCCCTAATATATTTTCTTTACGATTAGCTGCAGTATTGTAACGTTCATTATCCCACGGCCTAAAATTGGTATACATCATAAAATTTCCATTGTCCAAAACACGAAACGCGTATCCTGTACGCAGTAAATATTTTCGCTTTCCATCAGTTGCATTGTTCTCTGCGTTCAATGTAAGTGTAGTTGCCGTAGAACCTGTAATCCGATGATAACCCGCACTGCCTGTGACGCCACCATTTAGACCAAATCGTGCACAAGCAGCCACATCTGCACTGTCTGAATCATATACAGCTGAATTTAGTAACGATGATGCTGGATAAAGAGCCGTGATGATAGTATCAGACACCCCATAGTCTACGTCTAACGCCGTTATTACATTATTCGCCCCCAAAAGCGTATCTTCACTCCAACCAGGAGTGCCTGTTCCTCGTAAACTATCATAATCCGGCGCAACAAATGCAATCGTATAATCATTATTATCTCCATTTGTTGGGGGACCATAACATACCCCTTCATTCTCTGTTTGATCTAAATTCACAATCGAACTGCTGATCGCATTTTCAAAATATTTACTCAGTTGATTCAAAATATGATCAGCTTGAGAGACCCGTTTTGTGTATTCTTGCGTACGGTAAATGTTTTCGTAATATTGACGAATTGTTTCGAGTGCTATGCCTCCCACTATTCCTAAAATGACAATCACAAAAAGGAGTTCAATCATCGTAAAAGCATTTCTAAATTTTATTTTTTTCATTTAGTTGCCTTTGTTTGATTTAAAGAAGGTTAATGTGATATTCGTATCACCTGCACCTGCAAAATTCGTAACTACGCGCTTTAAGTGTGTCGGAGTATTCAATGAACCATCAGGAGCCATATTGGCTGATGAACCCAATACCCACGTAGCCGTTTGAGTATTTAAACTCGGATCCGTTACCGTTGAATCAACATAACGCACTTCATACGTAGCCGTAACATCGTACGCGGTACCGCCGGCTGGGGTAATGGTTATGGCCTCACCATTCCCACTATTCCCATGATTTAATTGCTCAATACCGTTTGCCAAAATCCCACTTCCGTTTGCTGGTATATTAGATGGTGTCCGATTCTGATCATCGCATTGAACCATTGAATCATTATTGTCGCGATACAATATAGTACTTCCAACTATTCTAGGAACACAACGCAAGTCACCAGTATTTGGATTCATAACTAATGGTCCCGACCCCGAAGCTGAGTAATTTCCATCCCAACGCGCCTGAAACTTATCAATCGTCCATCCCGCAAGACGTGACATAACATCATCATCGACCGTGATCTGTTTTGCCGCTTTATCCGCAACAGAAATCATCGTCGGGATAGTAATAACACTAATGGCAATAATAACAATGGCAAAAATAAGTTCAATCATCGCCATTGCACTACGCATCGTATTAATTTTCATCATCGAATCGCCGGAGAGTAATCTGTCGTACTGCGCCATCCGGTTCCTCCCGTAGATCGTTTACTGTCTTTATTTGCTTCATTGGTATCTTTTGCACTTCCTGTTGCACCAATAGCCGGCATTACCGTCACATTGAAACATGGATGCGTTAGACATGCCGCATCATTACCAGCAGCATTTGCAGGATTTATCGCTGATGGATCACTGTATATCAATGCATTTGGAGCATGCCACAGCCATGGCGCAGTGTCAACATGGGCTTTTCCGTTATAGGTTGGAGTAATAGCTGGAAAACCAAAGGCTTCGGCACCAAGTGCATCATCACCGCCATAATTCACCGTACCGCTTGGAGTACCTAACGACATCAAGCGAGTCACATTGGCATCTCCGTGAGAGATATCATCATGTCCAGCATTAATAAACCAACGCACCCCGTTCTTGCTTGGTTGATAAGCCGTTGTGTTAAAGGTTGGAAGATTAAAAACTTCATACCATCCATTCGCCGTAAACCCAATTGGACCAAAAACACGGATATCTTTGGTCAATAATCGACCGTAAGCAAAGGTAACATTACTATTGGTCGTAAGATTTGCATCTGGTAGATGATTAACACTTCCATTGGCAATGGATTTACAATTATCCGATGTTTGACATTTTACTTGTAAATTTCCTAATCCCACGCTAATTGGATCAACCGGAAGTGTTTGATTTCTATCAAAATTTATTGAAAGATTCATATCGATAAGACCATTTTGATTCTTTAAAAACCCCGATTCAGGAATACTCAAAAAATTAAATGATGTATTGGTAATAGGTGAAGCAATTACGGCATTGCTGTCTCTCCAAATCGCTGGTATAGATGCATTCAGCTCTTGTAAACGATACCGCCAGTTTGGCAATCCGGCAGTTGTTGGAAACGTAAGATTAAGATTCATATTAATAGGTTCAGCATAACAATCTTTGACAAAATTAGTGAGAATTTCATTACTAAAACCTACTGCACGTACTGCACCACTATAGCGAACCCCCATATTGGCACTTTCTGTCAAATTGTTCATATAAGTCCATGTATTTGTATTCATAGCCGATACATTAAAGTCAATACCGGTCGACATACGAAGTGATGAAAGATCAAATGCATTAGGACGAAAGGCGATATTATAGTCGCGATAGGCCAACGATGCTTGAATATTATCATGTGCACTTTTAATATCACACCCAACAAGATTGGAAATAGAACCTCCATTTAACGATACAACTGTTGTGTCTAGAGGAACATAACTACTGTTATTTAAACACTCTGCGCCTGCAACAAAATGGGAACCAATTTGATGCGCTTGATACATTGAATTCCAATCCACCTGCGTCCAAGTCTTATCAATCATATTAAGAATATACTCTCCAACTTGTGAATGGTTGGCATCATCCATGACATATCCGTCAATCATATTAAAGGTTTGGGCTCGGCTGTCTGTATCATTACAACCCGTCTTAGTGCTGTTCCATGTCAAGCTCACATTATATTCATTGTTTGCCGTACCAAAATAACGCGTATAGCCGTTAGTAGGAATATTGCTTCGGTGATTAGTTGCAGCAAGCTCATAGTTATATGGATACCCTGCTGACATTTTGACTTGATCAGTATTTAAAGAACCTACCGGAACGCCCGTATGATTTGGAGCGATATCAACCGTATCGTCTTTTAGTGTAATAGTGTAGCTTTCAGGCCGTATCGCAAAATTATCGCGAGAACATAAAACTTGAGTATTGTACCCATATAAACACTCCATACAAATAGCCATATGATGATTATCAATCCCTTGATTTCCAGCATTACCACATGCAACTGAAACTAATGTAGTTGTTGAACTTGGATTAGAAGGCATTTCAACCGGTTTAGCACAATGTTGAATATCTTGGACAAGCTGTGTAAAGTTTAAAATTTGGGTGTTCGTAACTGGAGTTCCGGGAGCCGTCTGAATCAACGATTCGTTTCCATCGTTTGTGACGTTAAAAGTTACCCTATATGCCGCATTAGGGGTTGCCGTATTGTAAAAATCATCAGCACTAGACAATGATGTCCCAAGTCCATTGATTGTGTCTGAGACAGCCCCATCAGCGATAGCTTGATTAATGGTTGCCGCGTTAAAATTAACTTGAGATGCATTGTTGAAACCAGTCCAAACCCTTGGAGTAACAGCACTGCTAGGTTCACGGCATGCAGCATCAACATCATGAAACTTACTAGCATCAATCAGCTCAACCGCGACTCTAGTACTGACTGTTTGTGGAGTATCAAGCGCTGCCGGATTAAAAGAAGCGATTCGAAAGTTTCCAGGACGTCTAACAACTTGTGTTGTCAAGTCATAATAATGCTTGTTTGCATCAGTAGTATCATACAACCCAGCATCGACCATACTAAAAATGCCCCATTGCGGAGTATAGCTAAAATTTCCACCGCTGCACATCTGTAAACTTTCCCCTCCAATAGTTGAAGAATATGGCAAAGTAAGGGTTGTTCCATTAGGCAGCGGTATAGATAGATCATATGAAAACGTCGCCCTCAGAGGCATATCTATCTCGCCTGACATTACAGGGGTTAATGAATAATAAGCATATGCATATTGTGATCCTCCCATCGTCCCAAGTGAAACATCCCGAATATATGTATCTCCCACATTTAAAATCGCATCAGATACAGGTGTTGGCACAAAAGCGTTAGGATAAGTCACTTTTACTGTATTGCGAGTATAAATCGCTTCTGAAGCATTAATATCAGTAATATCTAGTTGAACATTACTTGCACTGATATCGGAATCTTCCAGATTCCTAATATAGATACTTACATCGATCTCAGATTTATT
>JAMCPS010000154.1 GCA_023379705.1 Campylobacterota bacterium | reverse complement strand
TTTGGAAAAAAATAAATGCCTTGCCATCATCGGAAAAAATGGCAAAGGGAAATCAACCCTTCTCAACACCCTTGCAGGCGTACTGACGCCACAGGGTGAAATCATTATGCACCCATCAACAAAAATTGCCCATTTTGGTCAAACCAATATTGAACGTCTGAACATGAACAGCACCATCATCGATGAGATCCAAAGCGCCGATAATACGTTGCCCAATGTCAAAGTGCGCGGTATCTGCGGAACGATGATGTTTAGCGGTGAAGACGGTGAGAAGAAAATCAGTATCCTCTCAGGGGGAGAGCGCAGCCGTGTCATGTTGGGTAAAATTATCGCCACCCCTGCCAATCTGCTGTTTTTGGATGAACCGACCAATCACCTCGACATGCAATCGATCGATTCGCTATGCGATGCGGTGAAACGTTTTGAGGGTTCTACGGTCATCGTCACTCACTCTGAAATGCTGTTACGTGAGCTGGCTGATCAGCTGATCGTCTTTCGTGAAGGCGGTGCGGAATTTTTTAATGGTACCTACGATGAATTTTTGGAAAAAATCGGTTGGGAAGACGATATCAGTGACGTGTCCAAAGCCCAAAAGCCAATCCAGCAAGGCTCTAAAAAAGAGCAAAAACAACAGCGTGCCGAGATTATCCAAGAGCGTTCACGTTTGATAAATCCTCTGAAAAAAGAGATCGATTTTTGTGAAAACACGATCATGGAACTCGAGGAAAAACTCAAAATCTCCCACGAACAGCTGATCATCTGTTCCAATAATGGCGATAGCAGTAAACTCATGGAACTTTCTAAAAGCGTTTCGACCGATGAAAAGAGGATTGAAGAGCTGTTTGAACGGCTCGAAATTGCCAGTAACGAATTCGAACGCATAACAAAAGAGAGTGATGAAAAACTCCAAGCCCTCTAAACAGCGTCTCGATCAGCTCCTGACCAGTTTAGGATACGCAAGCCGCAGTGAGTCCAAAAAACTTATCGCTTCAGGGCTTGTCACGGTGGAGGGAAAACAGATTACGAAAAGTGATTTTAAAGCGTTTCACCATGAGGTACTCTTTGATGGCAAACCGCTCGATCCCTTACAGGGAATCGTTATTCTAATGAACAAACCAAAGGGATTAGTTTGTTCTCATGATGATGGTGAGGGGCAACTCGTTTATGATCTACTTCCCTCTAGATGGCGCAATCGTGATCCCAAGATTTCCACGATCGGACGTCTGGACAAAGAAACCAGCGGTTTGCTTTTACTCACGGATGACGGACAATTACTGCATCGTCTGACTTCACCCAAATATCACGTCCCTAAACTGTATGAAGCAACTCTTGATCGTCCGTTACGAGGAAATGAAGCCGAAATATTTGCATCAGGAACATTGCTGCTTAACGGTGAAAAAACAGCGTGTCTACCTGCAAAACTCACCATTATAGATGAAACACACGTAACGCTAGAAATCACCGAAGGACGCTATCATCAAGTGCGCCGTATGTTTGCTGCCCTTGGCAATCATGTCACGGCATTGCACCGTTCTCACATTGGAAATTTAACCCTTGGGGATTTAAAAGAGGGGGAACATCGAATCTTGGCTGTAGATGAATTATGAGTCGTGCAGCTTTAAAAAAATTCTAGTTCACTCATAATCGTATCGATTAGCGTAGTCCCTTTTTCGGTCTCAAACCTCTCAATATACTCTTTGAGTTTAGCCATCTTTTGCGTAAACGCTTCATTGGTATACTCTACAAATATTCCGGTTTCTTGTGTATCGATCATCATTCCCTTCTCCAGCTCTTTTTTGAGTGATTGGAGCTTGATCGCCATTTGCAGCGGGTCGAGGCGTTTTTTACGAACCGTAGGTTTAACTTCTTTTGCCAAATGCGTTTCGAGTACTTTTAGCGTCTCACTGAGTGTGGTTTCACACTCAGTAAACCGTTGCTGTACTTTAGTGAGATTATTGTTTTTTGCCGCTTCTTCTAGCTCCTTGCTTATCTCTTGCAGTTTGAGGGCACCCACATTTCCTGCGGCACCTTTGAGTGAATGGGCATGCAGTTGCGCATCTTGGCTGTTGTTTTCTTCCAATGCTTTTGCCAATGCTGTGAGAGATTTTGGTCCGTCGTTCGTAAATGACTCTATGATCTTGTTTAATAAGGCACTATTGTTTTCCAGACGATGTAAAGCATTTGCTTCATCCCATAAAACAAGATCGGTTGGTACTGTTTGTTTTATAATAAGTTTTTCTTCTTCTTTTAAAATCCATTTGGTCAGCGCTGATTTTAGAACAGAAAGATTGATGGGTTTAGCGATATAATCGTCCATTCCGGCAAGCGTACATTTCTCACGATCCCCTTGCATCGCATTGGCGGTCATGGCAATGATAGGGAGATGCTTATTCTCTTCACCTGCCCTTCCCTCACGTACTGCACGTGTTGCATCGTATCCGTCCATCTCAGGCATTTGGCAGTCCATTAAAACAACGGTATATCTTTGTGTATCATTTGAGATCCGGATGGCATCCAGGGCTTCTAATCCATTGGCCGCAATGTCACAATCCAGTCCGATATGTTCTAATATCCCTTGTGCTACGATTTGATTGGTAGCATTATCTTCGACCAATAGAATGCGGGTGTTGGCAGGCCAAACGACATTTTCCTCGCCGACTTCCTGTTTGGTCCCTTGAGTGATAACCTGATCGTTTCCAAGCTCAACCGTTAGATCAATGCTAAAGGTGCTTCCTTCTCCTGGAATACTTGTCACGCTGACGAAGCCTCCCATAAGCTCACTTAGTTTTTTGACAATGGAGAGACCCAATCCTGTTCCTCCGTATTTACGGGTTGTTGAACCATCGGCTTGGGTAAAGACTTCAAACAGCGTTTCTATCTTTTCATGCGGTATGCCAATACCCGTATCAATAACATCAATATGCAGACGTCCCTGATTCTCTTTGTCTTTATAAAGAGATGCGTTGATGGTAATTTGCCCTTCATGGGTAAACTTCACTGCATTTCCTACGAGATTGGTGAGGATCTGACGCAAACGTCCCGGATCGGTGATGATGTTTGAATAACTGATTTTATCGGTGTCTAGAATGAGTTTTAAACCTTTTTCTTGAGCTTTAAACGCAATGAAGTGTGTGAAATCTTCCAACTCGTCTCTGAGATCAAACTCGAGCATTTCCAAATCCATCTTTCCTGCTTCGATTTTGGAAAAATCGAGAATGTCGTTGATGAGTCCCAGCAGTGAAGTAGCACTTGAGGTTGCTACACGCACTTGATGTTTTTGGGATGGATCAAGCTGGGTTTTATCCAGCAGTCCCAGCATTCCCAATACGCCGTTCATGGGGGTGCGTATCTCATGGCTCATGGCGGCTAAAAATTGTGATTTAGCACGTTCAGATGCTTGGGCATCTTCTTTGGCTTTCAGTAGTTCAGCCTCAAACCGACTGCGCTCATGTGCGACAAAAAATACCCAAGAGTAGCTCTCCTCACCATTGTTAAAACTTCTCTGGCAATTGATTAAAACAGGAATAGATTGTTTTTGACTGTCGTAAATCTGCATGTGGATTTCTCGCACTTGTGCTTCATGATACAAGATGGGCCAAAGGTACGTTTGTAAAAAAATACGACTCGCAGGGGGAAATAAATCATTTAGAGACTTTTTTTGCCATTCTTCAGCCGTCCCTCCCACTAATTGCAATAAATTAGCATTGGTTATGAGTATATGCCCCGTGGCATCCGTAATCAATACAGGACAAGGCAGCTGATCAATCAAATTGTTCATCTAATTGAAATTGCCTTGTTAGCCCAAAGAAGCAGTATCAAAATATTCCTTCATGGCCTCTATAACGAGTTTTGGATGACTCATATGCCCACAATGACCAGCCACATCGAGAACTTTATAGGTACTATTTTTTAAGGCTTTATGAATATGATCACCAACTCCAAGTGGAGCCAGCGTATCTCTGCTGTGTTGAAGAATCAGAGAAGGACAAGTAACCAATGGCAGATCAGCACGATTGTCGGAGAAAAAAGTGGTTTTGGCAAATACACGCGCCACTTGCGGATCGGTAGAGCAAAAACTCTCCGACAATTCGCGCGATACCTCTTCTCCACCGCCCTCACCCGATACCACCGGAGCCAAATAGTTAGCCCAGCCTATGTAGTTTTGATCCATTAAAGAGAGCAATCCTTCTAAGTCTTCACGCTCAAAACCTCCCAAATACTCAGGCGGATAATTCAAAAAACACGGAGAGGGCCCTATGAGAACCATACGATCAAACAGTTCAGGACGTGCAATCGAAGCCAGAATCCCCGCACTGCAACTGACCGAATGGCCCACAAATGTTACGCCACTGTGTAAATCCAATGCATCACAAACATCTAGGATATCCTGAGCATAGCCTTGCAAACTGGAATATCGCGTACTATCAAATGAGGCCAAATCAGATTGTCCACTGCCAACATAATCAAATAAAACTTGTCGATGAGTAGAACTAAAAGCAGGGGTAATTCGATCCCACATTCTCTGGCTACAGCCAAAACCATGCGCATAAATGATTACTGGACCTTTATCCCCTAATACTTGCACGTTATTTCGCTTAATAATATTCATATTTTTTCCTAACACGTTAGCGTACCTATAATTTGTATTGTAGCATCTATATTGAGATAGTGTATAATTTTTTAAATATAGTTTTCAAAGCTTTTTCTAATTATTAAAATTATATTTTTCGTTCCTGACTGACAAACCTCTTAACTATTAAAAGGCCTGATTATAAACTCCATGATCCTCCACGAAAACGATTCGTTCATTATTGCCCTAAAGCCCGCAGGGGTCAATTTCCACTCAGAAAAAGAAGCTGGATTTGTGGTACAAACCAGCCAAAAAACAGGTATTCCTCTCTTCCCCGTTCATCGCCTTGATAAAATGACTTCGGGATTAGTTATCTTGGCTAAAAGTTCCGAGGTTGCGGCGCAGTTTGGGAAAATGTTTGAAAATCGTGAAATAGAAAAATATTATCTTGCCATCAGCATGCGAAAACCAAAGAAAAAACAAGGATGGGTAAAAGCAGACATGGGAGCCGCTAGACGCGGTGACTATAAGCTCCTACCCACTATGAACAATCCTGCCATTACTCAGTTTATAAGCTGTGCTCTGCGTACCCATGAACGCTTTTTTCTCATCAAACCTCATACAGGAAAAACCCATCAAATACGTGTTGCTCTTAAGAGCTTAGGTTCACCCTGCGCGGGAGATGAGCGCTATGCAGCCGCTGAGGAAGCACGGAAAGAAGATCGTGGCTATCTGCACGCTTATGCTCTGCGTTTTGTTCTCAAGGGTGAAGCGTTCAGCTTCGTTTCACCACCCGATGAGGGGGAACGGTTTATAAGCTCTGAGTGCAGAGAGCAACTAACGATATGGAATAATCCGTGGGAGCTGTTTTGAATTTGAAACACTTATCTCAACACCATTCCTATTCCAAACAGGAAGTTTATTCCAACTCACTGTGGATTGATATATAATAGCTGTAAGATTAAATATAAATAAGCGGTTACGAATGAAAAGAAATATACTCGATCGCTATGAAAAAAATGAGTATGGTGAAATCATTATTAATATTTCAGCACATAAAATAGAAGATTTATATGATAATTTTGACAGAAAATCTCATTTTTTAAAAAAAGATTTGAATCAAGGTTTGGTTGAATATATTATAGACAGTGTGTCCGAAATTGATAGTGAATCTTTTCTAATAGAATTTTCTTTAGAACAAAAATCAACGAACGAAGCAATATCAAGAGTCCGAAACAGTGTAAACAACTTTTTCCTGTATATGAAGGAGTTGGAGCTTAAAAAGATGAAGGATATGATTCGAACATCGATTATTCTTCTTTTTACGGGTCTTGTTATCGCCGGAATGTCTGTACTCATGAATGAAAGTGAGTTGGCTAAACATAGCATTATCGGAGGGGTGATTGCAGAGGGCTTGACTGTGGCTGCATGGGTTTCACTTTGGGAGTCTTTGGCGACATTTTTAATTAGATGGAGACCCTATAGAAAAAAAATAAGTCTCTATCAGAAAATTTCGGATGCAAAAATAGCTTTCAGTTTTGTAAATGAATAAAAAGCTTGATTGCTCTACCCCTTCTGGATTCATCCCTTAGGTTTTATACGTAAAGGTTAAGCTATAATTTTTCATCTTATCTTTAGGAATATTTATGAACGATACCGACAAGGAGTTGTCATAGAATTCTCTCTTTTTCGTTCTGGATGCAAACCGCTATGACCATGGATAATTTACAGCATCACATGAAAGTCAGCTCCACTACCGTAACCCATGAATACACCCGCCTTTTTCATGGTCGCGGAAACTGTTATGAGGAATATACATTCCTTACTGTTGACAGTGTTGACAAAGTCCTCTTTGCCGTCTTCTTTGAATCGTGTGAGGAGGAAGATCCTATTGTCTCCATGTTACGTGATTTCTATACAGCTGAAAAAAAATGGGAAGCATTAGTAGTTCAGCAACGCTACCTCAAAGATGCTCCATCAACGATTATTGAAGGACAAATGCCAGCGCAAACATTTGCCATCGAAGACGGCCTCAAATACCATATCAGCTTTCTCAATGCGCAAAACATCGGATTTTTTCCCGATATGAAGATCGGACGCTCCTTTATCCACCAGAATGCAAAAGGCAAAAACGTCCTCAACCTCTTTTCCTATACTTGCTCGTTTTCTGTTGCGGCGATCAAGGGAGGGGCAACATCGGTCGTCAATGTCGATATGAACAAAAACGTCCTCACTACGGGAAGAGAAAATCACCGCCTAAATAATCTTGATACCAAAAAAGTACACTTCATGCCCTACAATATCCTCAAATCATGGAGCCGTATCCGTAAAGCGGGACCCTATGACCTCATCATCATCGATCCTCCAAGCTTTCAAAAAGGCTCATTTGCGGCAACAAGCGACTATGCCAAGATCATCCGAAGACTCCACGAGTTTGCGGCACCAGAGTGCACCGTTTTGGCCGCACTCAATGCACCCGAACTGGATACGACATTTATCAAAAACCTTTTCTGTGAAAACGCTCCTCAATTCAGGTATATTAGCAGACTTGAAAATTTAGAAAGCTTTCCCGAAAACAATGAAGAACGAAGTCTTAAAAATCTGATATTTAAAAAAGGAATCATCTCATGAACCTCGACTGCAAAGACTTAGACTGTCCCAAGCCCGTACTGGAACTCAAAAAAGCACTCGAGGCTCTGAGCGATAACGGGATCATTGATCTTGAACTCAACAGTGTTTCTTCGGTAGAAAACTGCCGTAGATTTGCATTGTCACAAGGGTGTAGCACTACCGAGGAAAAACGCTCTGATGGGGTAACTATCATGAAGATTGTCAAGGGATTCGGATGCGATGTCGTTGTTGAAAAAAGCGAAAACATTCTTTTAAATCGCACCATTTTTGTCAAAACGGATCGCATCGGCAATGGGGAGCTTGGAAAAAAACTGATGAACGGTTTTTTGAAAACAACGCTGGAATTTGATGCCCTCCCCCGCTACATCATTTTTGTCAACGATGCCAAGATCATCCGAAGACTCCACGAGTTTGCGGCACCAGAGTGCACCGTTTTGGCCGCACTCAATGCACCCGAACTGGATACGACATTTATCAAAAACCTTTTCTGTGAAAACGCTCCTCAATT
>JAMCPS010000153.1 GCA_023379705.1 Campylobacterota bacterium | reverse complement strand
TCGGTAAATTCATCGCGTTGATTGATGATTTGCTACGTAAAATCGATAAGCATGAAGATTTACAGTTTGAGGATATCAGTATTCTCGATATCGATACGGAATCCGATACCTTTAGCGACAATCTCATCGGCAAAAAGATCAAAGTCCTCCTCCAAGACATCGATTTGGTGCGATGGAGACAGGATCTTGAAGACGATCGCGATAAGCTAAGTGAGCTATTGGAAGCGAGTCAATGGATTGACAGGACTCGTGATGCGAAACTCTCTACCCTTCATTCGCTCATTGAGACCAAAATTACCCATCCGATTAATCCGGGTAACAAAAAAATCATCATCTTCACGGCTTTTGCGGATACGGCGAATTATCTCTATGCGAACGTAGCCGAGTGGGCAAAACGATTCGGTGTACACAGTGCATTGGTCACGGGAACAGGTGCCAATAAAACGACAATGCAGGGTGTGGATAAAGATCTAAACACGATTTTGACCAACTTCTCCCCACGTTCCAAAGAACGCCTTAAAATCGCCCCTGAACTCACGGAAGAGATTGATATCCTAATCGCAACCGACTGTATCAGTGAGGGGCAAAACCTCCAAGACTGCGATTATCTCATCAACTATGACATACACTGGAATCCGGTACGTATTATTCAGCGTTTTGGTCGTGTGGATCGACTTGGTTCGACGAACAAAGTTATTCAGCTGGTCAATTTCTGGCCGAATATAGAACTGGATGAATATATTAATCTTGTTGGGCGCGTCAGCGGAAAAATGGTTTTACTGGATATTTCTGCTACGGGTGAAGAGAACATGATCGATATCGACGAGACGAGTCAAATGAATGATCTCGAATATCGTCGTAAACAGCTACAACAGCTTCAAGAGCAAGTCGTCGATATCGAAGACCTTAGCGGCGGAATCTCGATCACCGATCTAACCCTCAATGATATTAAAATGGATCTGCTCCATTATCAAAAAGTGTACAAAGATCGACTCGAAAAATCTCCCATGGGGCGATTCGGTGTGGTTGAATCGGTAAGTGAATTAGCCCAACCAGGGGCGATTTTTTGTCTTCGCTCTTTTGCAGATCAAAAAACGACGCAAACCGCGCTGGAACCGTATTACCTCGTCTATCTAAGCGACGATGGAGAGGTACTGCTGCACTACACGCAAGGCAAAAAAATCCTCGACATCTATCGAACGCTTTGCAAAACGACTTCGTTGGTTCAGCACAGAGCCTTAGAGGTGTTTAACGCCCAAACGTCAAATGCCAAAGAGATGCGCCATTACCAAAACTTACTCAAAATCGCAGTAGAGAGTATCGTCGGGAAAAAACAAGAAGCAGGAGTCGCGTCCCTCTTCTCCGTCGGCGGGATTAGTATCGGCAGTGGAAATTTCAGAGGATTGGATGATTTTGAGGTGGTAACCTATCTCATCATCAAAGAGATAGTATGAATCTCATAGAAGCATTGGCGATACCACATAGCGCTCTGGTCGATCAACGTATCACTAAAAAGCTCTATTACGAAAATGTCTCTATGAACATTTCTCAAAAAAAGCTTTTCAAAGAGGAACTTGAATCTCTCCAGTTTCTCTACAATATCGCCCCATCGACGATGAACATCCCTCATTTTATCAACGAAGAGTATCACTATGATAACATTGCGGTGATCGAAGCGACGCTGAAATCGCGTAAATACGCTGCCGCTCTTGCCGAAATTATCCACAAAGTTCCGTATCCGGTCGTACTGATCATGAACAGCGAAGATCACACACTCCTCTCCCTCTCTCCAAAACGGATCAACCGCGCCGACAACACGAAACGAACCATCGAGTCATCGATCAGCACCGACTGGATAGATACTCAAAACCCCGGTGAATTCGAAACGCTCTTTTTAAAATCTCTGAGCCTCTCTTCGATGAGCTATGAGAACCTTTATAAGCTCTATGAGGCTATAATAGAGCGTATTACAGCACTTCAAAGCTCGAAATACGTCTCAGCCTTTACCATAGTGCGCGATACAACAGCACGGCGATTAGGGCTTGATCAAATAGCATCTTTACAGAACCGCATGAGCGAATGTCGGAATCGACTCAAAAAAGCGGATCAATTCAACGAAAAAATCCAGATCAACATAGATATCAAAGAGATAGAAAAACAAATTGACTTAGCCAAACAAGGACTTTTATGGAAAAACTAAACGGCGAAACTCTCAACATCGTGAATGAAAACATCGAAAAACTAAAACATCTTTTCCCTGAAGCGTTCAAAGAGGGAAAAATCGATTTTGAGACGCTCAAAGCTGAACTAGGTGAGAGTGTAGAAAATGCCGATGAACGTTACAGTTTCAACTGGAACGGTAAAGCCGCCGCACGCCGTATCGCTCAAACCACCAGCACCGGAACGCTTCGCCCAGTTCCTGCAGAGTCGGTCGATTGGGACACCACTCAAAATCTATTTTTAGAGGGTGACAATCTCGAAGTCCTCAAACTCCTCCAAAAGTCCTACCACTCAAAAGTCAAAATGATCTACATTGATCCCCCATACAATACGGGCAAAGAGTTCATCTATCCTGATAACTTTCACGACAACCTCGATACGTATCTGCAGTACACGGGGCAAAAAGATGCAGAGGGTAGAAAGTTCGGCACCAATGCAGAAACATCAGGACGTTACCATACCAACTGGCTCAACATGATGTATCCGCGTCTCAAACTCGCTCGAAATCTCTTAAAAGATGATGGAGTTATTTTTATAAGCATCGACGATAATGAAGTTCATAATTTACGGAAGATTTGTGATGAGATTTTTGGTGAAGGGAACTTTGTAGCTGAAGTGGTATGGAGAAAAAAATATGGTCTCCAAAACGATGCAAAATATTTTTCCAATAGCCATGAATACATTGTCGCGGTAGCGAAAAACAAAAATTTATTTGTTCCAAATTTATTAGATAGAGGTGATGAGCAGAATGCAAGATATAAAAATCCAGATAGTGACTTACGAGGTGTTTGGAAATCTGCAGACTTTAGTGTTGGACGAGTAACAACAAAAGATATTTATCCAATAACCACTCCAACTGGAAGAATTGTGATGCCGCCAGAAGGTAGAAGCTGGGTTACATCGGAAGAAAATTTTCTTGAGTTGGTTAAAGATAATCGAATTTGGTTTGGCGAAACTGGCAATAATGTACCTTCCGTGAAAAAGTTCTTAACCGAAGTAAAACAAGGTATGACCCCATCAACTTTTTGGGATTATACTGAGGTTGGGCACACCGATGGTTCAAACAAAGCACTTAAGGCTATTTTTGACAATAAACAGTTTTTTGACTACCCAAAACCTATAGAGTTATTAAAAAGACTATTGCAGATTGGGGTAAATGAAAATGATATTGTTTTAGACTTTTTCAGTGGTTCAGCTACAACTGCCCACGCCGTTATGAAACTCAATGCTGAAGTCGGCGGTAACCGTCGATGTATATCTGTTCAACTCCCTGAACCCACAGATGAAAAGAGTGAAGCGTACAAAGCAGGCTACAAAACCATCGCTGAAATCTCCAAAGAGCGCATCCGCCGTGCCGCGAAAAAGATCGCGGAAGAGAACCCCCAGTTCAAAGGAGATTTGGGTTTCAAAGTCTTCAAACTAGACAGCTCCAATATCAAATCATGGGATGCCGATTTTGCAAACGTCGAGCAAAGCCTCCTCGATGCCGTAGACAACATCAAATCCGACCGCACCAGTGAAGATCTCCTCTATGAAATCCTCCTCAAATACGGTCTCGATCTGACCCTACCGATCGAAACACGAGATGTAGGCGGCAAACGTGTGTATATCCTCGGCTACGGCGCACTCATCATCTGCCTCGATGACGATGTCACACAGGATACTGTTTCAGCTATCGCCGCACTAAAAGAGGAGTTTAACAGCGATATCACCCGCGTCGTGTTCAAAGACGGCGGATTCGCCAACGATGTGGTCAAAACCAATGCAATTCAAACGTTAAAACAGCATGGTATTGATGATGTGAAGAGTGTGTGATGAAAAGCAGAAGTGCAGAACATACACTTTTAGGTTTTTATTACCAATTTGACAAAACGATTCAAGCGATACTCGAACAAGCTGATGAAAATAGTGTAATTACCATTGAAGGTATAGAAGATATTGATGTTAAAACAGTTACAGAAGAAACAGCAATACAAATCAAGTACCAAGCTAAAACGAATGGTACAGATTCAATATTAAGAAAACCGATAATGTTGATGCTTGAACATTATAAAATTAATCCATCTAACAATTTAACTTATCATTTATATGGACATTACCAAGACAATTCCAAAGTAAAAACTGTTTTTGATTTTCAAAGAATTCAAAAAATGATGCAATATGAACAGACAAAAAATGGAAAAAAGGTTAAATGCGATTTTTTAGTTGAAAAAAGTATTTCACAGAGAGAAGTAGAAAATTTTCTGAAAAAATTTCAGTTGACATTGTCAAAATCATTTGAAGACCAGCAAAAAGATACATTTGCAAAAATAAAGTCAGTAATGAATGCAAAAACTGAAGATGAAGTAATTTTTTTCTATAGCAATGCTTTTAAACTTGTCAATGATTTAGCAATACAAGAAAAAAAAAGTAAAAGAAAAATCACAAAAAAAGAATTTAAAAGCAGGATTGATACTAGTGATACTTTGTTTACACTCTGGTTTGTGAAACTAAAAGGGATTGAAGCATATTGTAAAGCTACACATAAGAAGTATTTTAAATCGGCATTAAATGGAACAACAAAAGAAAGATTTTTTATAGTACCCAATGACAGTATAGATAATTTAAAAAATGTGATTTATGCTATTGAAGAAAAATTTTACAAAATGACCAATAGAGGTCTCACGTCAGGTGCACCTTATATTATGGTCAATGGAATTTCAAAACAAGATTTAATTGGTTTAAAGAAGTTAATCTATAGTGAGTCAAAAACTATTGCAGATGGTATTCCATTTTTAGGAGCTGACTTTCAAGCTAAAGAAATACTCAAGCCGTCAACAAAAGAAAACAGTGTCTCGATTAAAATTCTGAGTAATATTAATGAGCTAAATGAAGTTGTTGCAAAGATTGCTACAACCAAGGAAATTTTTCAATTTTATATCGAGAAAAAAGAAGCCCTCAATGTTATAGGAAATATCCACATTCAAATTGAAAACTTCCAAAATATTAGACAAATCATAAAAGGACAATAAATGCCAAATCTTGCCGAAGTAGTAGCGGTCTTTCCAAACCAAATAAGAATTGCTGTTGATAATATCGATGAGTTTATAAATGAAAGTGGCGTAACAAAAGTAACCGTAGGTTCTTACATTGAGATTTCTGATAATGATGATGTTAAGCTAATCGCAATCATTGAAAATTACTCAATAGAAGTAACCACAAAAGACGATGGAAGCGGCAATAAAGAAAAAAGATATATTATTGAGGCTATGCCTCTTGGTATATTGGAGGATGGTAAATTTACTAGAGGTGGCGATAATATTGCTATTCCCCCTAAAAGTGCAAAAGTTGCTTCATTAGATGATATTAAAGCAATTTATGAAAGCAGTATAGATGAAAAAGAAAAATTTGAATTTTCAAGTTTAAGTCGTAATAGAGATATAAGAGTACCCGTGAATGGGGACAAATTTTTCAATAAACACATTGCAGTTGTAGGTTCTACAGGATCAGGAAAGTCCCATACTGTGTCCAAGCTAATTCAAAATGCTGTAAGTGAAAAAGAAGGTACTTATAGTGGGCTAAATAATTCTCATATCGTCATTTTTGATATTCATTCAGAGTACCAATCAGCTTTTCCCGATGCTCAATATCTTGATATTTCAAATCTTGTCATTCCGTATTGGCTTTTAAATAGTGAAGAGTTAGAAGATTTTTTTATTGATTCAGAGGCTAATGACCATAATCAAAGAACAGTTTTTCAAGAAGCTATTACAAGAAATAAAAAGCAAAAGTTTGAAGGAAACAAGGAATTAATTCACTATGGAACACCGTCTTTTTTTGACATACAAGACATAATCAATTACATCAGTAATAGAAATAATGAAAAGCAAAAAGACAATATTATTAAATGGAAAAACGCTACAGAAGAATTCGAATTTGATGAAACTACTGCTGAAAAGTTATTTGAAAAAAATTTAACACCTGCTGGTAGTGCAGCGACTGGCACATTAAATGGAAAATTCACAAATTTTATTAATAGATTGGAAAATAAAATTAACGACAAAAGACTGGACTTTTTATTGGGAGAAAAGGCAAAAAATATAAAATTTGAAGAAACACTAAGACAATTTTTGAGCTATAAAACTGATAGTACAAGTAATGTCACAATCATTGATTTGAGTGGCGTACCTTTTGAAGTTTTAAATATAACAGTATCTTTGATTTCAAGATTACTTTTTGAATTTGGTTTTTATTCCAAAAAATATCATGCGTCAAAAGAGTCTGAAACACCTTTACTGCTTGTTTATGAAGAAGCTCATAAGTATGTACCTAAATCAAGTTTATCAAAATTCCGCTCGTCAACTTTAGCCATAGAACGAATTGTTAAAGAAGGTAGGAAATATGGTGTAACTGCTATGATTGTTAGCCAAAGGCCATCGGAAATATCAGAAACTATATTTTCACAATGCAGTAATTTCATTGCTATGAGATTGACAAATCCGAATGATCAAAGTTATGTATCGAAACTTTTGCCAGATACTCTAAACTCTTTAATAAATACATTACCATCTCTTCAACAAGGTGAAGCAATTTTGATTGGTGAAGCGATTGTTATGCCATCTTTAATCTACATGGATAAATGCGAACCAGAGCCGTCATCATCTGATATTAAATATTTACAAGTATGGAAAGAGGCATGGAAAGAAGTTGCTTTTGTAGATTTAATTGAGAAATGGAATAAGCACTGATGTCTAACCAAACCACAATTCAATGCCCAAAATGCGGCACACAGATCGATGTAAACGAAATCCTCTATCATCAACTCGAAGCTCAGATGAAAAGCAAGTTTGATGGTGAAGTGGATGAACACCGTAAAAAATATAAAGCGGCTATGGATGAGTTCAAAACTAAAGAAGACGCGTTCAAAGATCAGCAAGAAAAGTTCGATGAAAAGCTCCGAGATAGCGTATCCGCTCAACTCAAAGCCGAACGCCAAAAACTCTCCGACACCCTCAAAAAACAGATTCTCGATGAACAAAGCGAATCAATGGCACTGCTCCAAAAAGAGTTAATCGAAAAATCCGAGCAGGTCAAAGAGCTGAACCGTTCAAAAGCCGAAATCGAACAGCTCAAACGTGCAATCAGTGAAGCCGAAGAGGTGGCAAAGCTCAAAGCTGAACAGATGATGAGCGAACGCCTCAAAGAGGAAAAAGAGAAGATTCACAAACTGGTCGATGAACAAAACGAACTCAAACTCAAAGAGAAAGACAAACAGCTCGAAGATCAAAAAAAGCTCATCGAAGAGATGAAGCGTAAAGCGGAGCAGGGCAGTATGCAACTGCAAGGAGAGGTGCAAGAACTCGCCATCGAAGAGTGGCTGAGTGTTCAATTCCCCTTTGATACCATTAGCGAAGTTAAAAAAGGGGCGTTTGGTGCTGATTGTCTCCAAATCGTCCATACCCGCGAGGCTCAAAATTGTGGGGTTATCTGCTATGAGTCCAAAAATACAAAATCGTGGAGTCAAGAGTGGATCAAAAAATTTAAAAGTGATATGGTCAATTCCAAAGCCGATATAGGGGTACTAGTCACCTCTGTGTATCCCAAAGATATGGATCGAATGGGGTTTGTCGATGGGGTATGGGTGTGCAGCTTGGAGGAGTTCAAAGGGAGTGTATCGCTTTTGCGCCAATCGCTTATCACCACCCACCAAGTGACCAAACGAGAAGAAAACCGCACCGACAAAATGAGTCTACTTTACAGCTATCTCACCAGTAATGAATTTAATCTACAACTCAATTCCATTGTTCATGGATTTATCAATATGCAAGAAGAGCTTGAAAAAGAGAAACGCTCTTTGATGGCAAGTTGGAAACGCCGTCAAAAACTAATCGATGGTGTACTAGCCAACACGACCGAAATGTACGGTTCACTTCAAGGGATTGCGGGGAGTGCGATTTCCCATATTGAAGCATTGGAATTACCGTATAGTGGGGAAGAAGATGAATAAAATTAGCTATATGGAGAAACTATGAGTTTATCAGATGCGAACAGTTGGGCAGGTATTCTAAGTGCAATACTTGCGTTGATAGGATTATTTTTAGGAGCCAAATATATTATTAACAAAAATAAAAATGTAGGTAGAGACGATAAAAGTATCAAAATTGGAGACAATAATGATATAAGTAATAGTTTCAATCAAAGGGATTAAACGCAATGCCTTCAAGTGTTCAAGTTGGAGATGAAAATGTCATAAGTGATAGTTTTAATACTACAAATATTATGTCTCCAATTGAATCGCAAATTCAGATCATTAAGCGGGAGTTTTTTGAGGGGAATATTGGAAGATCATTTAGTGATATTAAAGTGACTCAAAAAGAACATTCCTCTAATGAAAAAGCTCGTTTTCAATTGCTTGTCCTTGAAACTCAATTTTATTTTGCTCTTCGAGATTTTGATAAAGCGATCGAAATATTTACGTATATAGAGCAAAATCTTGCGAAGTATGCTGATGTGTCATTTTATGAAATCAAGGCGAGTTTATTATCTATCAATAATAAAAAAGTAGAGTTTGATAATGTTGTAACAAAGCTTAGGATGGAGTTCCATAATGAGAACCCATTAGATTATTATGAAATACTTTTTTTATTAAACTCAATGGCTACAAATGATGCAGCGAAGCTATTTAATGACACCATTAAGAAATACTCTGAGAATCGACATTTTCAATATCTTGGTGGAATGATCTATTCAAATCTCTATTATGAAACAAAAAGTCAAGAGGACTTCATAAAAGCTAAAAGTTATTATCAAAAATATATTGAGATGAAAGAACCTGACTTTTTTGAAAAACTTGAAATATATAAGTTTTTTTCTATTGAAGTAGTGAATGAACTACTTATTTACAGTGACATTGATTACCGTGATATTGTTGACAAGACTAAAAACTTACTTGAAAAAATATATGACGATTTAGATTTTTTTGGAGTGCTCCATCAAACTAATCTGCTTAACCATTACCTTCACTGCCTATTTTTTCTTGATAAACCAAAATTTAGTGCGATATTTCGAAGTAGAGATTCAAATATAATTGATCTTGTTAATTTCATTTTTTTTCATTTTGAATTAGATGATTCTTCAATCAAGATATCAGAAATTGAGTTACGAATTATTTCAATGCAAGAAGTTAGTTTACTTATCAGTTATTTGAATTATCTTCTCCGGCATGATCCAAAACATGTTGTAGATTTTCTTACTGAAAATAACCATTTTTTGAGTAATGACATTGTTCAAAATATTTTCTTTGAAGCTAAAATTTTTGAAGATAAAATAATTGATGAACATGAATTACAAATTATTGAGATTAATAAAAATAATTCTGTAGTTTCTACTATTACCTATTTAGAATGTCAGCAATTTTTAAATCAAAAACTTCAAGAATCACAAATTCAGGAATTAATGGATTTATTTGATAAATATGCTGATCAAGAAATTTTAATACTAAAAGCGATTCGCCTACTTTATTTTAACAACCGACAAAAAGAATATCTTGAACTATCTCTTAAATTCCACAGTACGCATCATAATATATGTCGTGAAACTCTTAAGTTGATTTATAGTGATAAGAATATTTTACTTTCTGATTTTGAAAAATACATCTCTCATATAGAGACTATTCCTCATTCAGTTTTGATTGGAAATATTTATTTTTTATATCGTATTTTTTCTAAAGCCTATCATTTTTATATGCTTGCATGGAAAAATTTATCGTTTATTGAGCAAACAAAAATTGATTTAGCAAGTTCGATTTTACAAAATTGTACTATTCAATATTACATGATAAATTATGGAAATATTTTGAACACTGATCAAGATAAAGTCCTCAAATCATATTTAGAAGGGGTTAGTGATAAATTAAATCTTGAACAACTGGCTGTGCTGTCTTATTATTTAATTGTGATTGAAAAAGCATATGAAAGTGGATTTGAATATATAAATAAAAAGCTACTAAGTCTTGATATCGCAGAAATTAATTCTACCGAAAAAGAAATGCTCAGTAATTTATATTTTTATTTAATCACAAATAAAATAGCTGAAAATCAAACAATTAATTCAAATATATTAATTAGCCATAACAATCAATACTATTTAGATAAAGAGCGTTACCCATGTATTAATTTGAGTCATTCAATAATCCAAAAAGAACGTATAGAATTTGAGTTGATTTTACGACAATATGAACATCTTTCTATTTTTAACTATATTTGCAATAAATTCATATTTTCTATGCAAAGTGAACACTTTTTTACGGTAGAGTCGAGTAGTGAGGATCCATTAGCTGGAATTGCTGAGATGATGCATACAAGAGCACATTCAGATAAAAATACACTTGAGCGTTATAGCGAAGGTGAAATAATCTCATTTTATAATTTAACGCACAAAAACTATGAATCGTATTTTGGGTTGATTCCGACATTACTAGAGTCATCTTCAATTAATTTTCATTCATGTCATAATAATTTTGTACCAACTGAAACAAAAAAAATACTTACATTGTCTTCAATTATATTTCTCGATCATATTAGCAGACTTGATTATGTTCTATCTAAAAAAGATGTTTTTATTCAGAAAACCACTATAGATTGGCTGTTCCATTTTATTGCTTCTTTAGATAAAACAGATGAAATTTTAAGAATACATAGTGATGGAACCGAATTGTATAAAAATCTTTCAGATCGCGATACAATACAAAGAAGTCAAAAATATTTAGTAGATTTAGCTACTAAGATCACACAAATACAGCAAGTTATTGATGATAGAGAAGAAGTCTTAGAAATCAAAGAAAGCTACGATATGTTGGCTCCACATATTGGTCATCAAGAATATAAGGCATTAGCTTTTTCATACAAATATAATTATCAAATTATTTCTGAAGACCGTATATTTGAAATGCTATTTTCGCAATTTAGATTCAACTTATCTATGCTTAGCAACTCGATGTCTTTGTTGGGGGCATATACAGAGGAATCAAGGGAACTCTTAGATTTACATAAATCCCTATACAACAAAAAATATTCATATCTTTTAAATGAGATTCTCGTAAGAAAGATAATTGATATGTTAGTATTTGAGCATATTACATATATTACTGGTGACAATTTTTCTGAGATGATGAAGTTTGTAGTAAAAATTGCTTATTCATATGGCTGGACTGATAATATAGAACAATATTATGAGAATAACTATGTGTTTAAACTACCTATGTCATCAATATCCAATAAAAATTATATTTCTCGAAATATTGAATATTTGAAAGAATTGAGCAATAAATGATAAAGAATATAACTATGCAGAAGGCATCTAATGAATAATATTTTACTACTGATCTCCCAAGACGAAAGCATAACTGTCGAATTCAAAGAGACAAAATCGAATATTCAAAAGTTAATACTTTCAGGATCCATTAAATGAGTGCACTGTACAATTACACTAATAACACCTCTCACGCTTCTCGTAAGATCAGCGCACCCCGAGAGGTCGCTTTTCTCTCGAGTCACTGTGGGGTCAATTATGCCTCCTAGCAATCCTCCGTATACAAAATCAGCATTGTCAATCACTGACCAATTAGCACAGTTACAAACTCGTGGGATGCAATTTAGCGATATTCCTATGGCAGAGCACTATTTAGGGCATTTAAATTATTATCGTCTTTCAGCATACTGGCTTCCCTACGAATCAAATCATACTCTGCATCAATTTCATCCTGGGACACAGTTTGATAATGTAATCAACTCCTATATCTTTGATAGAGAATTGCGTTTGCTTGTTCTTGATGCAATTGAGAGAATAGAAGTTTCGGTGCGAACACAAATGACTCAAGCCCTTACACTTTCATACGGATCACATCCACATTTGATTCCGCAATTGTTTCATTGCCCTATAAGATATGCACAAACGGTCAATAAATTAAAAAACGATTTT
Organism: Campylobacterota bacterium; assembly: GCA_023379705.1. GTDB lineage: Bacteria > Campylobacterota > Campylobacteria > Campylobacterales > Sulfurimonadaceae > Sulfuricurvum. Next base: position 4,697 of record JAMCPS010000153.1, on the reverse strand, counting down.
GATCGAAGTGATGAAAAATTCAGTGAACATTTCAAAAAAAACTATGCTGAAAAACTGCCTCCTCTATGGGCAGCAGTAGAGTTGATGACGATGGGGCAGATATCGAATTGGTATGCTAATATCAATGCACGACAAGACAGACAGGCAATTGCAAGAGCCTATAGACTTGATGAAAGTATTTTAGGCTCATTTTTGCATCATCTGACTATTGTTAGAAATATCTGTGCACACCACGGCAGACTATGGAATAGGCGTTTTGCATTTACGATTAAAATTCCAAACAATCCAACAATACTGGCTCGGAGTGTTCAACAGATACCCAATCATAAAAATCTCTATAATACACTCGTGCTTTTAGCATATATGATGGATGCAATCAGCCCAGGACACCATTGGAAAACACGATTAAGAAATCTGATTACAAATCACAACATTCAAACTTTATCGATGGGATTTCCCATTGGATGGGGAAGTTTACCGATTTGGATTTAAGGGATAATAATGAAAATACAATTTGATTCCGAATTAGCGTATCAGCAACGTGCCATATCATCGATTACCGGCCTCTTCGAAGGGCAAGAGATCTGTCAAACCAATTTTACCGTTCAAAGCTGGGGGAGTCAGGGTTTACAGTTCGAAAACGATCTGGGATATGGGAACCGTCTTCAGCTCGTGGATGAAGAGATATTGGAGAATGTGAAGCGTATCCAACTGCATAATGGTCTAAAGCAATCCACCAAGCTTGTTAGCCGTGATTTTACGGTCGAGATGGAGACAGGAACGGGGAAAACATATGTCTACCTTCGCTCCCTTTTTGAGCTAAACAAACTCTACGGATTTACAAAGTTTATCATTGTCGTCCCCTCCATCGCGATCAAAGAAGGGGTGTTTAAATCACTTCAGATCACACAAGAACATTTCAAAGCGCTCTATGACAATATCAACTACGATTATTTCATCTATGACTCTCAAAACCTCGAACAGGTACGAAGTTTCGCGACGAACAGCTATATGCAAATCATGGTTATCAACATCGATGCATTCCGTAAAAGTTTCACCGATCCTGAAAAAGAAAACGCCGCCAACATCATCCACCGTGCCAATGATAGACTAAGCGGTCAAAAACCGATCGAGTTTATCCGATCCACCAATCCGATCGTTATCATCGATGAACCGCAAAGTGTCGATACGACGGCAAAAGCTAAAGACGCTATCGCACAGCTCAATCCACTTTGTTCATTGCGCTATTCGGCAACTCATGTCGATAAGCATAACCTGATGTATAAACTCGACTCCATCGATGCGTATGAGCAAAAACTGGTCAAACAGATCGAAGTGGCACACGTTAAAGTTCAAGATCATCATAATACCTCCTATATCAAACTGCTAAAAGTGGATAACAAAAAAAGCCCTATCACCGCATCGGTAGAGATCGATGTGGCACAAAACGGCTCAACCAAACGAATGGCAAAAACGCTAAAGCAGGGGGCTGATCTCTATGAAATCAGCGGCGGGCGAAGTGTGTATGAGGGCTTTATTATCAACGACATTATTTGTAATCCTGGGGAAGAGTACATCGACTTTACCTCTCGTAATGAAGTGATACGTCTGCATCAATGTATTGGCGATGTGGATGAGGATACATACAAGCGTTTACAAGTGCGTAAAACCATCGAAAAACATCTCGATAAAGAGCTGGAGCTCGTTCCAAAAGGAATAAAAGTCCTAAGCCTCTTTTTCATCGACAAAGTTGCTAATTATCGTGGATATGATTCTGATGGAAATAGAATCAACGGGAAGTTAGCCCAATGGTTCGAGGCGGAATATGGTGAGCTGATTAAAAAGCCGAAATATCATTCGTTGTTTGAGAAAATCGATCAATCGGCTCAGTCTCATGAGATACATGATGGGTATTTCTCTATCGATAAACAAAGCAAATCAAGCAACCCGAAAGAGAAGTTTGAAATATTCAAAGATTCTTCCGGTACGACTGCAGCCGATAATGACACCTATAGCCTGATCATGAAAGACAAAGAAAAACTGCTCGGGTTTGAGAGTAAACTTCGCTTTATATTTTCTCATTCGGCTCTGAAAGAGGGTTGGGATAACCCTAACGTTTTTCAGATTTGTACCCTTAACGAGACGGCCTCCGTCATGAAAAAACGTCAAGAGATCGGACGTGGGCTTCGTATCTGTGTGAATCAAGAGGGTGAGCGGGTTCATGGATTTGAGGTAAACACTCTGACTGTTATGGCGAATGAATCGTATGAGGATTTTGCAAAAGGATTGCAAAAAGAGATCGAGCAGGATGAGAATATCCAGTTTGGCATTGTTGAAGAGCATACCTTTGCCAATTTGGTAGTGATGGATAGTGCGGGCAATGCGGAGTATTTGGGGATCGACAAATCTGAGACTCTATGGAAAGCACTCAAAGATGAGGGATATATCGACGTCAAAGGTAAAGTTCAAGATGCACTTCGTAATGACCTCAAAAACGGCCAAGTGAAACTTCCGGATGGATATGAGGCTGTAGCGACTCAGATCATCACGACGTTACGTAAAATTGTAGGCGGATTAAATATCAAAGATGCCGATGATCGACAAAAAGTAAAACTCAACAAGCAAGTGTTTCTCAGTGAAGAGTTCAAAGCACTATGGGATAAAGTGAAATACCGAACAACCTATCGAGTCGATTTTGATAGCCAAGACCTCATCGGTGCATGTGTCAAAGAGATGCAAGAGAGTCTGATTGTCGGCAAGACACGGTTTATCTATCAAGAAGGTAAGGCCACGATCTCCAGAGGGGGTGTAGAAGTCGAAGATGTCAAAGAAACGACTCATGTATCGGGTGTGATCGATTACACGCTTCCTGACATCGTTAGCTATCTTCAAAACGAGACGAATCTCACGCGAAAAACGATTGTTGATATTTTGATCAAAAGTGGCAAACTTGAAGGTTTTAAAAACAATCCTCAGAAGTTTATCGATAAAGCACTGGAAATCATTCATCAGACAATGCACCGATTTATCGTCGATGGGATTAAGTACCAAAAAATAGGTGATGAGTTTTATTATGCTCAAGAGCTTTTTGAAACCGAAGAGGTTCACGGGTATCTCTCCAAAAATATGGTTGATGCAAATAAAGCTATATATGAGCATGTAGTCTATGATTCAGAGATCGAGAGAAACTTTGTAGCCTCGTTTGAGAAAAATAGCAATGTCAAAGTCTATACGAAATTACCCGCATGGTTTAAAATCGAGACACCACTTGGAAACTACAACCCCGACTGGGCCGTATTGATCGAAGAAGAGGGGAGCGAGAAGCTCTATTTCATCGTTGAATCCAAAGGGAGCCTTTTCACTTTCGACCGACGCGGATCGGAGAACGCGAAAATTGATTGTGGTAAAGCACATTTCGAAGCGATTGGAAATGATGTTCATTTTGCAGTAGCAAGTAGCTATGAGAATTTGGTGGAGAGCTTTTAAAGGCTTAAACAGATGCCTATACGTGCAATTAGAGACGGTAAGGATGTTTATGCAACCAGCGTGAGTGATCCAGCATGGCTCGAAGTTCGCGAAACGTATAAAAAATATCCTCTTACTTTACCGTGTTGTGGCGCTGTAGCCATCCCAAAAGTTCGTTATGAATACGGTACATGTTTTTTTGCTCACAAGGCAAAGGGTGGGTGTACATTCTATGCTCCCGAAACCAGACAACATATTGAGGCTAAAAATATCATCCGCCATGCTGCAATGGAAAGTGGTTGGAGAGCAACAACAGAAGCTCGAATGGTGTGGCCTTTTGAAGGATTGGCAATAGCGGATGTGTTGTGCAAAAAAGGACATGATTTACTTTCGGACAAATATTTTGATTGTGTAGCATTTGAGATACAGCTTTCTCCTCAAAATGACGTTACGACACGTCAAAGAAATTTGAATTACATCAACGGTGGTGCAGAGGTTGTGCATTGGTTTTTTTACTCACCACCGCGCTATCTATATCAAACTGAACACTTGAAGTTTTACAAAGTTTCTGAAGAAGATGGAAAGTTTTGGATAAATGATAATCCAGACTTAGATCTTGTTACTGTTGTTAGTAATATTTTACGAGTAGGGCACATATCCGGTAAAACAGAAGAACAACGTCGAGTAGAAGAACTGCAAAAAGCTGAAGAAGAACGGCTTAGAATACTCCAGGAAGACGAAGAAGAAAAACAATATCAAATTGAATTACAAGAAGCCCGTAAAAAAGCCAGAGAAGAAGCCAAAAACCGAAAAAAAGTAATAGAAGATATTCCTGTCGGTAAAAATGTGATCGAAAGAGGACCATATTTTTATTGTGCATTTTGTGGCACTAGGATGAAGATGACACGTATTTTTAGTCATGGATTACACTATACATGCGAATGTGGACAAAGTGAGCATTTTTTAAAATAGGTCATATAAAGAGTCTACGGAAAACCTATATACAATAGTATTCGTATAACATGGAATTCCGATAGTGTTTTTCGTATAGTTTATTGCCGATTTTTGAGCTTCAATGTAGGGTAGGGTGGAATGTGTGGAAAACATTAGAGACTGTGAAAGAACTTTCTAAAAGTAACTTGAAATACTTGCATAAAGTAGCATCTAGATTCCCCTAAATTCACCTGTCTTAAACCTTTAAAATGCTACAATTTTCCCACTAAAACACCTAT
>JAMCPS010000152.1 GCA_023379705.1 Campylobacterota bacterium | reverse complement strand
TTTACTCCCCATTGCGTATTTTTTGGCCGGATTGTATTTATTGGTTCCGAAACTATCGGTCATAGCGTTTGCTTTGGAGGATTTCTCTTTGTCTTTGATAAACGTTCTTTTCACAGGCTTTGCTTTCTCTTTGGTAAACAGAGGTTTTGATGCGATGGGTGCATCACCGGAAAAACTCTCTTTGTCCGATTTTTTGTGCTCTTTGCCAAAAGGACTTTGTGCAGCTTTTTGCTGTTTCTCTCTTTGCGTAGTCGTTCGCTCGATCCCATCGACAAAGGCTCGAAGAGAAGTGTATTCGGCACGTTCCAAAAAGCGTACTTTTCCCGTAGGAAGATTATTGAGATCAATACCGCCGAAGCTCAAACGCTTCAAATCCACAATCTCAGCGCCAAAGTGGGCAAAGAAACGGCGTAATTCACGATTTTGCCCCTCTCCGATGGCCACCTTTAAAATCGAATAATCCCCTTGATCTTTTTGTACCTGATACGCATAAAACGGAGCGAAACTCATAGGACCTGCCTCGGCATGTTCATGAGCCCCTGCACTCGCATCTTCAAGCTCCAATCCCTCGCCCATCGCAACTTTCATCGCTTCGCTTACAGCACCCTTTATCTTGATACGATACACACGTTCCATTTTGGAGGTCATCAGTGCAGTAGCTACACGTGATGCGTCCGTAAGGAGCAATAACCCCTCAGACGCAAAGTCCAATCGCCCCACAGGGATAAAATGGCGATAGCTTTTCGAGAGCGAATCGTAAATCGTTTTGCGTCCTTGCGGATCTTTTTTTGTCACTAGCTCACCGCGCGGTTTGTTGTAAACGATCACCGTAAACTGATCTTGAGCCGTAACTTTATTACCGCTGATACTGACATCGGCTTTACGCTCATCGACTTGCAGCGCTGGATTTTTTTCAATCTCCCCGTCGATACGGACGTAACCGTCCAAAATTGCTTGATCTGCCTCACGACGAGAATACGTCGAGTAGTGGGCGATAAATTTGTTTAAACGCATCATGAGATACCTGCTTCCACAAGAGTATGAAGGTGTAAAACACCTTGTATTACGCCGGAAGGTTCGGTTACCACCAGCAACTGTATTTTTTTATTTTCGATAAGAACAAGTGCATCAGAGGCTAATAAGGTCGCATCACTGATCGTAAACGGATTGTGCGTTGCGTACATTTTTGAAGCGCTATCAAGTGAAAAATTGGCGTTCATCAATGCGCGGCGTATGTCTCCATCGCTCAAAAGTCCTGAAAGTTTCCCCTTACTGTTGGTCAGCATCACCGTACCCAGCCTTCCCTCGCTAAGCGTTAGAATTGCCTCTTTAAGCGGGGTGTTTTCATCGACTATCGGGAGGTTCTGAGTACGCATCAAATCGGACACTTTGACAAACAGCTTTTTACCCAAAGCCCCGCCGGGATGAAAGGAGGCAAAATCTTCTTTTTGAAAGTTGCGCGCCTTCATAAGGCATACGGCAAGAGCATCCCCCATCGCAAGTGTCAACGTCGTTGAGCTCGTAGGCGCAATGTCCAAAGGACACGCTTCTTGATTGACATTGATATTGATCACTTCATCGCTGTAGCGTCCCAAGGTTGATTGGGCATTTCGCGTCATCCCGATAAGAGGGATATCAAAACGCTTAATGTGAGGCAAAATGGAGCTGAGTTCCGGGCTTTCTCCACTGTAGCTGATGGCTAAAACTACATCCTCTTTGCCAATCATTCCCAAATCGCCATGCAGCGCTTCAGTGGGATGAAGAAAAAAACTCGGTGTTCCCGTGGAGGCAAAAGTAGCCGCCATTTTTGCACCGATAAGGCCAGATTTACCCACACCTGTGATGACCAATTTCCCACGGCATGCCAAAATGGTCTCAACCGTACGGGTAATCTCATCCCCTATTTTTTCCATCGCTTCACGTAACGAATGCGCTTCGATTTCAAGTGTCTTTTTGGCTATTGCGATATAATCGTTATTCATGGAACTATTATACTCCAATAACCCTTCAAAATAGGCGTATTTATGCAAAACCTCTATACCCAAACCGCCTCGCTCGATCAGCGTGCCGTCGCAGAATTTGGGCTCACTGAAGCTCTTATGATGGAACACGCCGCTATGGGAATGGAGCGTATCATACGCGACCGTTTTCCCCATGATTCTATGGTGCTTATTGTCTGTGGTCATGGTAACAACGGAGCTGACGGACGTATCCTTGCACGATTGCTAGAAGGCGATTACCGTGTTTCTACCAAACATAATATCCATCAGCATTACGATGTCATTGTCGATGCCTTACTTGGAAGCGGTCTTAATCGCCCTCTTGATTCCCTTACACAAGACCTTTTAAAATCTCTTAATGCTGCAAATGCCCTCAAAATTGCATGTGACGTTCCTACAGGTCTGTACGCTAACGGTTCCCTTGACCCCCACACCTTCAAAGCAGATATAACCGTTACTATGGGAGCACTAAAGCTTGGCATGTACAGTGATGCTGCCAAGGACGTAGTTGGAGAAATCATTGTTGCAGATTTAGGAATTTCCCGTATACGCTATGAAACTCCAACACCGTGGCAATTGCTTGACGCTTTCGATATAAGGCTTCCACTTCGTACATACCTCTCTTCTCATAAGGGAAGCTACGGTCATCTGAGCCTTATTTGCGGAGAAAAAATAGGGGCATCGGTTATCGCAGGTTCAGCCGCATTGCGTTTTGGTGCTGGATTAGTAAGCCTCATTACCTGTGAAAACATCGTCATACCCCATGAACTTATGCAAAGTCACTCACTGCCCTCCACTACTACTGCCATTGCACTTGGAATGGGGTTGGGTACTGAATTTTGCGATCAAGAACTGACAAAATTGCTCAACAATAGCCATCCGCTTATTTTGGATGCCGATATTTTTGTCCATTCCATGTTTCCTAACTTTCTTAATCGAAGCCAAATAGTGCTCACCCCTCATCCAAAAGAGTTTACCAATATCTTACGTGTGTGCAATATTGCAAACATCGATGTTGATACCTTGCAAAAAGACCGATTTAGCTATGCTCAACGTTTTTGTGCGGATTACCCTAATGTTGTGTTAGTACTTAAAGGTGCCAATGTTATCATCGGACACAACGATCGCTTCTTTATCAATCCTCATGGTACGGTGGCTTTGGCCAAAGGAGGAAGCGGCGATGTCCTCTCAGGCCTTATCGGCGCATTGTTAGCGCAAGGTTATCCCCCTCTTGAGGCTGCCATTCACGCCTCTTTGGCGCATACCTTAGGAGCAAAAAAGTTTGATAAAAACAATTACGCGCTAACACCCTTTGATCTTATAGAAAGCATTACCACCCTATGAAAAAAATCGTTGCCCTCTTTAGCGGCGAGGGGACAAACCTCGCAAATCTCATCGAAAAGATACATAACCAACATGCCGTAATTGTCTGTGCAATCACTAACAATCCAAATGCGCCAGGAATTTTAAAAGCGCAAAACGCCCATATTCCTGTCGAAGTTTTACCGCATACAGCATTTGAAAATCGCGAGAGCTATGATGCAGCACTCGTTGAACTCATTGAAAAGTACACTCCCGATCTGGTAGTACTTTGCGGTTTTATGCGCATCCTTACTCCCGTTTTTACCACACAAATACGATCCATAAACTTGCATCCCTCTCTGCTGCCCGCATTCAAAGGTGCACGTGCCATAGAACGTAGTTTTGAGAGTGATGAAAGCGTGTGTGGAGTGAGCGTTCACTGGGTGACTGACGAACTTGATGGAGGGGAAATAATCTTGCAAAAAAGTTTTACTAAAAATATTAATGATACTTTAGAAGATTTTTCGGCTAAAATCCGCGCCATAGAACATGAAATTTTACCCCAAAGCATCATCAATATACTGACAAAAGGATAAATATGCATACATTAAAAATCGGAAAATACACGCTAGGAAGCCGTCTCATCGTTGGAAGTGGCAAATACGATTCATTTGAAACAACCAAGGCCGCTACTTTGGCAAGCGGTTCTGAACTCATCACGGTTGCCGTTCGCCGTTTGAACATCACCAACCCCAATGAGGCAAATTTGCGCGATACCTTTGCAGGTACGAATGTGAAATTTTTACCCAACTCCGCAGGATGTACCACAGCCGAAGAAGCGATCACTCTTTTTCGTCTGACCCGCGAAGCGACAGGCATCGATCTCATCAAACTCGAAGTGATCGGTGATACCCAAAAAACCCTTTATCCTGATGTCTTAGAGACCATCAAAGCATGTGAAGTGCTTGCCCGTGACGGTTTTACCATCATGGCTTACACGAGTGATGACCCAATTATGGCACGTCGTCTTGAAAATGCAGGAGCTCACGCCATCATGCCTCTTGCAGCCCCTATAGGCAGTGGATTGGGAGTTCAAAACCGTTATAACATCGTGTTTGTACGCGAAGCGGTCAAAGTGCCGATTATCGTGGATGCAGGCATTGGGTGTGCAAGCGATGCCGCATTGGCAATGGAGTTAGGTGCTGATGGTGTTTTGACCAACACTGCGATCGCGCAGGCGCAAAATCCGATGCTGATGGCGGAAGCTATGAAAAACGCGGTTATCGCGGGACGTTTGAGCTATTTAGCAGGACGCATCCCAAAACGCCCATACGCAACAGCATCATCCCCGATCGATGGCATGATCCAGTTTTAAGATTTATATTATTATCATAGTTCTTTCAACACACAAATAGCAAGATCGCTTGCCGTAGGGCAAAAGCGTACCGTTAGCGTTTTGTTGAGAGAACGATTTTCTTTTGTTTCTTTTCTTTACTAAAAAGAAAAGATAAAGACTCATTAAAACTCAATAATCCCCATCAAATTCAACATAACAAACACAAGCGCGACAGGTGCTACGAAACGAATATTGAATCTCCACACAGGATAAAACCATCCCATTTGTGATTTTAAAACCGAAGCAACGCGCTCTTTTTCCATAATAAATCCGACAAAAATTGCCATTAACAATCCGGCAAGTGGCAACAGCACCGCCGAAGTCAAATAATCCATCCAATCGAAGAACGTTTTCCCGCCGCAACTAAAAAATGCCGAAGTAGGTTCAATCTGTGAGAAAATAGCGATGATTCCAAATAAGTAAAAGGAAAGTCCCATAGAAACAGCCGCCTTAAAACGACTCATATTCCATCGATCAATCAGGTATTGAACCATTGGCTCTACAAGAGAGACGGCCGAGGTAAGCCCGGCAAACGCTAACGCCATGAAAAACAACACGGCAAGAACATTCCCGACAGTTCCCATCGCATGAAAAACAGTCGGTAGGGAGATAAAGACCAAGCCAGGTCCCTTGGCAGGCTGCGCACCGTACTGAAACAAAAAGGTAAACAAAAACAGTCCTGCTGCAAGCGCGATCAACGTGTCCGTTGTGATAACAAAGAGAGAGGCGCGCACCAAATTACTCTCTTTTGGAAGCGATGCAGAGTAGATCATAATCGATCCCATACCCAATGAAAGGGTGAAAAATGCATGACCTACCGCCACAGCAAAGGCTTCTGAGGTAAGCTTGCTCCAATCAGGTACAAACATATACTCCACCGCTTTTGCAAAGCTCTCCATATTCATCGCATAGATCAGCATCCCTACGATAATCAAAATAAGCGTGGGCATTAACACGAGATTAAATTTTTCAATCCCTCCCTTGATTCCCCGAACCAAAACCGTAGTCGTAATTAAAAATGCAATCGTATGAAATAAGATTTGTTCCCAAATATCATGCTTTATAAATTGATCATAAATAACCTCTGCTTCAGGAATCGAAGCGGGCAATGTCCCAAAGCTCATCAATATATAGTGGAATATCCATCCGATAACGACCGAGTAGTAAAACATGACTAATGTTCCAAAAAGTGCCATGAAGCCAGCATATTTCCACTTATTTTTATGACGCGGTGCCAAATGTTCAAATGCCCCGACTCCATCACGTCGTCCCAGATACCCAATTAACATCTCCGCGATCATCACAGAAAAGCCGACAAAAACGACGGTCAACAAATAGACAAGAACAAAAGCTCCTCCCCCGTATTGACCCGCGACATAGGGGAATTTCCAAATATTTCCTAATCCTACAGCAGCACCTGCCGCCGCCATTAAAAATCCCCATCGACTGAAATGTGCTATTTTCACGCATCCATCCTATTTGTTATTTTAATACTCATAACAGCGATTATAGCAAAAATAAAATTCGTATTGACATTATGTTCATTATGCACTATAATTTCGCCTCACTAATTTGGCTTTGTGCTTTGTTAGCTGATAGGTCGGGGCGTAGCTCAGTATGGTTAGAGTACTTGGTTTGGGACCAAGGGGCCGGAGGTTCGAGTCCTCTCGCCCCGACCATGTTTTTTGATTCGAAATTTTAAATAAACGCTTTTGTTATGGTGGGATTAGCTCAGTTGGTTAGAGCACTGGTTTGTGGTGCCGGGGGTCACGGGTTCGAGCCCCGCATCCCACCCCATACGGTTTATTTAAAACCCTTTGAGTTCGATGTTTTAGAAGATTATTGCGCTCGTAGCTCAATTGGATAGAGTAACGGACTTCGGATCCGTAGGTTATAGGTTCGAACCCTATCGGGCGCACCACTAACTTTAAGTACTTGCGTCCTTAGCTCAGTTGGATAGAGCAATGCCCTTCTAAGGCATCGGTCAGAGGTTCGAATCCTCTAGGGCGTACCACCTTAGATTATTATGCGGATGTGGTGGAATGGTAGACACGCCAGACTTAGGATCTGGTGCCTCACGGTGTGGAGGTTCAAGTCCTCTCATCCGCACCAACGACTTTCAAACGCCTATTTCAGGCACTTATTCAAGCAACTTTTTCCATTGTGACCAAATTGTGACGCCCATTCAACAATCAAGTGCAACAACGTTATTTTTATAGTGTAGCTTCGAGTCATCTTCATTGCAATCATTCTCCCGCAACTGTGGTCAATAATGTTTTAATCTCTTCTTGAACGGTATTCATCAACTTTTCAAAATCGTCGAACAATTTCATGTAATCGACATTTTCTTTAGATCGTGCGAGGACTTCAATCTCTCCTGAGAGTTCTTCGATAGAGAAAAAACGCATATTCCCGGCCGCTCCCTTGATTTTATGCGCCATGTTTTCGATTACGTTAAAATCATTTTCATCAATGGCTTTTTTAAGTTCTAAAAGATTGTTATTCGAACTGTTTAAAAACAAAGTAAGCAATTTATACAGAATCTTATCCGGAAGGTCCAACTCCTCTCTTAAGAGTTCCATATTGATGATCGTCATAGAAGGTGTCTCTATTTTTGATTCTTCTTCTTGTCTCATCTCTTCACGTTGCGATTGGGACGTCAGAAACGTTACAAGCGTTTTTTCCAGCTCTTCGATAACAATCGGCTTAGCAAGGTAACCATCAAATCCATACTCCATAAATCGTTCCTGATCACCGGATACCGCATTGGCAGTTAGCGCAATAACGGGAGTTAGAATTATTTTTTCCTTTATGATATCCGTTGCTTCAACACCTCCCATTACAGGCATATTAATGTCCATCAGGATCAACGAATAGGTATCATTTTTCAGTGCTTCAAGTGCTTCTTGACCATTGGATACGATGGTAAAATCAACCCCATATTGCTTTAAATACTCTTCAACAAGCAGTTGATTGACATCGTTATCCTCTGCTACTAAAACTTTTCCACTTAGTTGTAATGCAGATTCTTTTTCAGTAAGAACAATTGCCTCAACTGCCCTATCAGAAACTTTAACATTGATCTCAAAATAAAAATTACTGCCTTGCCCTTCTTTGCTTTGGACATTCAGTTTTCCTCCCATCAGCGATACCAGATTTGAACTGATGGTAAGTCCCAATCCGGTACCTCCAAATTGACGCGTTATTGAATTGTCAGCTTGGGAGAATGCTTTAAAAATATTGGCTTGCTGTGATGGTGTGATACCGACGCCGCTATCTCTAACTCCAATACGGATACGCTCATTCTCGCCCTCCTTCTCCAAAGAATTAACGTAAAAAGCAACTTGCCCATTTTCAGGGGTGAACTTAATCGCATTGCTCAAAAGATTGGAAATTACTTGCTGAACACGCAACGCGTCAATTGAAATACTGGGGCTTAGCAATGGGTCAATCAGAACTTCAAGCTTGATGTGTTTATCCGCAGCAATAGGGGTAAAAAGCTGCAGTATGTTGACAAACTCTACAAATGGATTGATATTGGTATAATCAAGCTCCAATTTTCCGCTTTCTATTTTTGAAAAGTCTAGAATATCATTAACAATTCTGAGCAATGATTTTGTACTGCTCCCAATAACCTCAAGGTAACGCGTTTGCTGTTCATTGAGATTGCTTCGTGCCAACAAATCGGTAAATCCTAATATGCCGTTCATGGGAGTGCGAATTTCATGGCTCATATTGGCCAAAAATTCCCCTTTTATTTTGGCAGACAACTTTGCTTCCTCTTGAGCTCGCAAGAGTTCAGTAACGTCTTCACGCAATGCCATATACTCGATAATATTTCCTGCACTGTCTGTAATAGCGGAAATAGTACTTTTAACCGTATAACGGCTTCCGTCTTTGGCACGATTATGGATAATGCCATGCCAGATTTTTTTTGCTTGAATGGTTTCCCATAACCCTTTAAATACACTAGAGGGCATTGAAGGATCGCGTACAATATTATGCGGTTTCCCAATGAGCTCATCTCGATTGTACCCGCTGACCGTACAAAACATATCGTTAACATACGTAATAATCCCATTGCTGTCAGCTTTTGAAACGATGATTGAATCGTCTACGACTTTTTTGTACTGATCGAGCAAAAGAGTACTGTTTTTTGCTTCCAGCTCTAGCTCTTTTAGATTCGCTACCTCTTCTAATTTAGCAATCATCGCATGTATTTGCAGCGGTTTGGGTAAAAATGCGGTAATCCCATGCTCAATCGCTTCGATAAGAATGTCTAAACTTTTAAGCCCTGTTGATAAGATAAACGGAATAGTACGGTTATCGGCACGTACCAACTTCAAAAACTCAATACCGTTCATGACAGGCATATCGATGTCGCTGATTATGAGATCTGGATGTTCGCGCTCATAGCACTCGAACCCTTCCTTTCCATTAAATGCAGTATAAAAAACCTCTACCAGGCGACCCAGAATCAGAGCCAATTGTTCAACAATAGAGGGTTCATCGTCAACGATCAACACAGAAATCGGGAACTTTTTTCTCTCAATCATTTTGATCCTCCGCTATATTTCGCGTTTCAAAAGCTGGAAACCGGATACTAAAACACGCACCTTGAGCATGATTAGAGACTTCGAGCCTGCCTCCCATGTTTTGTTCAATAATCATTTTGGACATATACAGACCTACTCCTGTCCCTTTTCCCTCTTCTTTGGTTGTATAATAAGGTTCAAAAATTCGGTCAATGATTGTTTCTGGAATGCCCCCTGCATTGTCTGCAATCGATATCTCAACTTTATTATCATCGTTTTTTGCTGTAATGTGAATGCGACGATCTTTGGCATCATTTTCCAACAGTGCATCCTGCGCATTCTTGATTAAATTAAGCAACACTTGAGTGAATTCATTTTTTAACCCATAAACAGTTAACTTCTCATCAACCGTCGTTTGACACATAATTTCGTATTTATTCATATCAGGAAGTAACATTTCGATGGCATCCGATATGCTTTGGCTGATCGAGAAAAGCTTTTTATCTTTATTCGGACTGAAAAAATTTCTAAAATCATCGATCGTTTGAGACATGTAGTTAATCTGTTCCATCGCTTTAGATGAAGTGTTATCAATATAGTCTACGTTGACTTCATCAAAATGGTATGCTTCTTGGATATCTTGGACAATCAAACCTAGAACATTAAGTGGTTGACGCCATTGGTGTGCAATGTTTCCAATCATTTCACCCAATGCAGCAAGACGGTTTTGTTGAATGAGCATCGCTTGCTGTGATTTAACCTCTTCCTCAAGATAAAACTCTTTGGTAATGTCTCGTGCAATACCTACTAATCCGAACAACTCCCCATTAGAATTTACTAATGGCGCTTTTGTGGTAAGGAGATACACATCTTCGCCATTGATATTTTTAACCCACTCATGGTTGGTACGAGTTTTCATCTCTTTAAACATCATCCGATCCATTTCTCGAAACAGCGACGCGTATTGAGACTCATACAGTTCAAAATCGTCTTTGCCCATAATGGTTTCAACCGAGAATCCGAAAAAGTTTGCAAAACTGCTGTTACACCCAATGTATCTAAAGTTCAAATCTTTGTAAAAAATGAGGTCATCAATCGATTCAGTAACACTGTGCAGCAGCTCATGTTTTTTTAAAATATTTTTATTGGCCTGGGTAAGCTCAGTCGAATTTACTTCAAGTATATGCTCCAGTAGCTGATAGTCTTTATCGTATTGGGCATACGATTGATCGATCAATACCAACAGCTTGTTCATTTCAGGAGATTCGACTGCGCTTTGCCACTGCGGTCCAAATGATTTTTTGAGCTGTATTTCGAGAACCTTATGCATTTCAGTCCTCGTAAATAACCGTAAGAGTCATCGTTTGATTGTGCAGCTTGCAATCTTGTAAATTATCCGAAAACGGGGCCAATTCACCAAAAGAATAAAATCCGCACAAATGAACATTGTTCCCAAGTCTCTCCTGTATTGCTACGAGTTCCTCATCCACCATGTACTTTAATACGGACCGTCTGCCGCTGCAGCTCACCGTCAATCCCAGTGCAGGTTTATCGTTATGTTTCGCAATCAATCCGCCAACCAAATCTGCACCCGCGATCAAATTATTAATATTGGTCTTCATTAGTCGCACGGTCGATCCTTGAGGGACATCCCCTGCGTAAAAGAGTGATTTATCCTCATTAATCCCCATCATGACCCGCACAACCTCTTTGTCCCCATTGTGCGATTTGACATTGAGTGGAAACTGCAGTCCGCTGTTGGGGAGATCTTTGATAAATTCTCCCAGATAATCTTCATACAGTTTGAGTGCCGGTTTGTTATCTATCTCATAAACAACATTTCCCAAAGAGCGGGTAACAACCCTCTCAGCTCCAAACTCATCCCATCCTGTTTCGCATCCGATACTGACATTCAGCGAATCTCCATAAAATCCTACCGCTACCGCCTTGAACTCTTGCGCAGAACCATCGCACATGACCAGCGTTCGCTCAAATAAAAACTGATCCCCGGCCAAACCTCCGGTAATCGTTACATTGCCAGAGGTGCTGTTTACCCCTTTTGCCAACAATGAGCCATTAAGCTTCATCCCTTCCATCAATACAAATACATGGCGGAGGTTCTCTTGAGGAAGCTGTTCAATGAGTTCGCGCGACCGCTGCTCTAAAGTTTCATTCTCCAAATCA
>JAMCPS010000151.1 GCA_023379705.1 Campylobacterota bacterium | reverse complement strand
AAATAAATTGTAGATATTTAACTGTTATATGTTGACAAATAACTGTAACTTAGCTACAATAATCATTATTTAGCTGTAGGAGGCTGTAACAAATGATTATCAGTGTTCTAAACAAAAAAGGTGGTGTTGGAAAAACACCGATTGCATTCTCGTTGGCCAAAGATCTTGATCTAAATTTACAATCGAATGATAATTCGGTCATTGGGGCAATGTATGAAAAAGCCAAGATCGTGGACAAAATTGTTCTTGAACAAGACACGGTTTATGATTTTGGAGGGTTTGTAGATTCTGGAGTCATTGATGTTATCAAACATTCCGATGTAGTAGTTGTGCCCTGCTCTGTTGATTATAATAGCATCATTCGCACTATTGAAACACTTGAAGAGATTCAGGGGTATAACAAGCCCACGGTTATCATCATTACAAAAACAGAGAAAGAATCTGATTTTCTATGGGTCATGGATCAGATCCGGGAGTTTTTCTCCGACAACGATTTGATGTATTTTGAATTGCGAAATTCGAAAATCTTTAAAAATTCGATGGAGACAGGAGCGAGCGTTTCTGAACTCTACCATCAGACACCTTTGTCAAAAAGTGTGTATAATACCGTTTTTCAACAGTATAATAGCGTTCTCGGTCTATTTAAAACATCATAAAAGGAGGGAAACTTTATGAGTGGAACACAAATTGAAAAAAAAGATCTAAAAAGTCTTATAGAAAAAAAACAAACTACTTCTGTAAAAACATTTGCAGAAGCTGATCGTAGAAAAGGTGGGAGACCACCGCTTTCAGATGATGAAAAAGTTTCAAAAATTCGACTTACTATTTATCTTACACCGGATGAAGAAGAAAAGATAAAAAACGCGGCATCGGCTCTTGGTGTAAGACCACAAGCATTTGTAAAAATGGCGTCTTTCGCCTTTATGAATAAAGCTGATTAAAACGCGGCTCCTTCGGCCGCACCCCTTCTGCGATGAATAAAAAAACAATCAAAAAATATTCCAATAATAAACTTAGACATCTGGCTGTTATCATGGCAGCATACGATATTCTCCACATGGAAGAAACATTCTATTTTGAAAAAACGTTTAAAGACGAAGATTCTAATTCGGATCTAACAAAAGAAAGCGAGTTTAAGATAGAACGTGCGGTAGCCAGACTGGAAAAAATAGCGCTTGGTATATTGCAACCAAATAAGATTCACCCATCGGATCGTGCTTTTTTCGTTTCAAAATCGGGTGAAATTTCCGATGCTTTTTTTGAAACCGGAATTATAAAGCGTGGGGTTGTCCCGCAGGTCGCTTTTGCAACGTTGTTGTTCTCTTATTTTGCAGAGGTAACGAACAAAAAGGTTGAGGCTGAATTCGACGCTTTAAAAGAAGTCTCTTTATATGATTCAATCTTTGATCCACTTGAAGAAGGTGTTTTGATAAATTGGTGGGATCATTATCATAATTCATTAAATGCTCTTAGCAAAGGAGTCGGTTTGTCTTTGTCGTATAAACTACCAGCTCCAAAAGGGCTGGCTCCTCTACTAAAATCTAAGTCAAAAAATCAAACCCACTCCTTTGCTCTAAAATCAGCCTAATCAATTTCTACTCAATAAAAATCACAATATCTTTCTATAAAAATAGCACTATACACTTGCAATGTTTCGAAATGAAACATATAAATAACATTATAATACACATATACAACGGTAAATTAGCGTTAATTGTTGACAAATAACTCTAAATTAGCTACAATTTTCCTATCTTAATAAAAGAAGGGGAATGAGATGCAAGCGCATAATGTAATTCTCAAGTTTATTGGTGAAAACAACCTTGTAGGTTTTGCCGCGAGAAGTTTTTCTCATGGCGGATCAGATCGAAAAACCCATTATGGGTATGTCCAATTTTTAGCATCAAATCAACCCAAAATAAATAACGAGGTTTTAGTTCGGATTGAACTCGCACTTAACGATACGTGCACAATCAGAGTTTTTAAAGACCATACGGCAAATGAAACTATGGTTGAAAAAATGGGTGTTGCCTGTGAAGAGCTTTTAGAAATTCTCTTTGAGATTTTTGGTTAAAGGATTAGTCATGCTTGCGGTAACAACAGATAACTCCCCTTTAGAAGAAGGGGTTGAAAAAATTTCTCCATTGTTCATTGGTTCTGATCTTGAATGCGATGAAGATGAGTACGACTATAAACAGGTAGGCAAAGCGTTCATACATGTTTTGATTATTCCTATATTGTTATTCTTTCTTATGGGGCCAAAAGCTGTGGCCGGTTATATTGGATTTACTACGTTTTTATACGCAACAGTATTCCGAAAAAAGTCCGAGGAATATTTTAGCATATTATTTGCTATAATATCTCTATATTTATTGCTAATTTTATCTTAGGTGGTTTTTATGAATACGCTATTTGAATTGTTGAATGAGAATTTTGGGATCCTTGAAAAGAAAAAAGAGGCAGCTGAAATTCTGAATAATGTATTGAATCAAAATACGGTTGGTACAGTTGTATCGTTTCTACGAAACAATGGATTTGATAAAAAAGTAGAGGAGTTAATTCCTTTTTTACATGTGGGTAATCGGATGGCTCTCGAAGATGTTTTAAACAAGCGCATTGTCGCTTCATATTCTTAAAAGGAGGGATAAATGATTGCCGGTTGTGTAGAGTGTGAATTAAAGCTGATCATGGCTGCTGCTGCTGTGGGGGGAACCAAGATGATCACCATTCAAAATATTAAAGACATAGGAATTTCGCTTGATAGGGCGTGGATCTGTAGAAATTGTATTCCTGAAAAACAAAGGCTTGTCCACGGAGCTCTTGAAAATATTTACTCAACTGAACACGTTTTAGCTGTTATCCAAAAAAAGATCAAAGAGACCCAGACTAACTATAACCTGGCTACATCTCAAAAGAGCAGGGCGCTTAAAAATCTTGCTGATGCTGAAAAAAAGATCCTTCGATTTCAGAAAAAAAGTAGAAGCGATGAAAATACCCAGAAAATGTCAGCCTAATTAACTATGGTGAAATATCTTATCTGGCAGAGGATTAAACAATGTTTGTAGTCTAATAACTATAAAGTACAGTTTATTAACAACAATCGGGGTTTTTGTTCAAGTCATTAAAAGTACGCTGTGAGCGTAGAAATATCTATTTCAACCCCAAATAAGTAGCATTTCATTTTATAAGGAGAAAACAAAAATGAATCGTCCTATGCTCGTACCGTATTTGAGCGGTATTCATTGTCTTTCCATGAAAACATGTTTGGTCTTTGATGAGTTCGATCATGCTCATGTTTTGGAGAGTGTTTATAGACCAAATGTGATGCTCTGTTTAGGAGATCATAGAAAATTCAACATCGATCTACACCATGTTGATCAGATATTTTGTGAGGAGGCTAATTGGTTTGCTGTTGTAGATGATTTAAAGAAACAATACAACCTTGTGTTGCATACCGATCATGAAAAAATGTTGGGTGTTTTTTTTGACAACATTGATTATTTTGGATTTCGCAGCGAGAACGTGGCTTTATCTACAGGCTTGGTTAAGAATGTAACCTTGAAAGAATTGGCAGAGTATGCGAGATATAAAATAGATAAATAACAGTAAATTAGCGTTATGTGTTGACAAATAACTGTAATATACCTATAAAATTATTTTTCTTTAAGATCAGTAAGTGTATTATTGCTGTAAATATATTACAGAGGTTTACATGAAAAAAATCGAGCCGGTTATTTTTAATATGGTTAAACAGTTAAAGCTAGGCGGGTTTGACATGTTCGATGATCTTACAGCCGATGAAGTTTTCAAATACATTCGTAGCCTCCACTACATTGTGAATGAGCGCAATAGC
Source organism: Campylobacterota bacterium (assembly GCA_023379705.1). Classification (GTDB taxonomy): domain Bacteria; phylum Campylobacterota; class Campylobacteria; order Campylobacterales; family Sulfurimonadaceae; genus Sulfuricurvum. The sequence goes on along the minus strand of JAMCPS010000151.1, from coordinate 8,325 downwards.
AGTAAAGAGGCCCTTAATATTGCAGAGATGGTTCATGGATTGGCAAAGCAAATGCCGTGTGATCCAAGAGACGGTGCTCAAATCGTATTTAACGCCCCTCTCTTTATACATGCCTTACATAATTCATGCCCGGTAATTGCTATTGATAATGAGCCTTTGATAAATATGCTCAGAGATACTGACGTAACACCAGATCTTCTTCAAAATGTTAGACTCCCATTTGATGAATTTGTTATCTGTTTCCAATATAGAGGATGGAATTTTGAAGCAGTTGCTGCCAAAACAAGACTTGATGATAGCTATATGGAAGTAAAAAACCTCTCAATTAAAGTTGGGGACCCATTTTATTCGGCAAATGGTTATATGTATAAAACCGGCGGGAAAAGAGCTGTTACAAAACTTTATGATATGGACGTTTCGACGACTAATCAAAAATTTGAAATATTTATTCCAATCCCAACCGAAGATAGAGAGATCATGCTTGAAGCGGTTCGTATTTTTAATGGAATTTTCCTTTATCTTTCCCTCCCTAGAAGCGTTGATTATATTAACAAACACTCTTCAATGATCAAAAAAGGGGCAAAAGCTATTAAGAAAAGCTCCCAACCTACGTATTTATTTAATGATGTCCGATATGTGTACGTTGATCAAAACAGCGATAGCGAAACACATAAACGAAGCCATCTTGTGAGAGGACACTTCCGCAACCAGCCCTATGGAAAACGTGAAAATCCGGAATACAAGACAATTTGGATTGAACCTTATTTTACAGTTGGTGAACAAACCGGGACAAACAAAGCATACAAATTGAAATAGGGAGGACCATATATGTCAAACTTTAAAAGTCCATTCAAAAATCCTGGAAGCATTAATAGAATCATTAAAGATATTGCGGTTGATCAAGCTGTATATTTTGAGGTAGCTGATAAAACCGAGATTTCAAGAGCAATGAAAGTCTTAAAATCCTACCAACCTAGATTTGGTAAATCATTAACACTTTCTTTAAACCATTGCAACAATATCAACACCCATGAAGTTACATTATTAATTCAATGTTTATGTACAAGCGATCAACACGTAAAATCTGATTTCAATAATTTCCCTGTAAAAGAAAGAAAAAAGATTCAGGAAGAAAAAAAGTCGCGTGGTGAAAAAAAATCTTCAAAATTGTCGTTAAGTGATATTGATGATATTAAAACACTAAGAGCACAAAAAGTACCAGTAGCAGAAATTGCAGGAAAATACGCTGTTTCGCGTCAAACTATTTATTCAGTAGTTGGATACGTATGTTGAAATACTCCTTTTATTAATAAGGGTAGCATTTATGATAGGGAGTGGGGAAATTTAATTTCCCTTTTATCTTAAAATATGTTATACTGCTCGCAATAAAATAGACTAAATCAAAAGGATAACCCATGCCAAAGGGTGTAAAGTTCACTGTTAATGATAAAGAATTTGAGGTTTTGTCAGAATACCGAGGTGTTGAAAGTGCCCCTTGGAGCCGTGGGAACCATCCTGCTTTTGACATTTATATGAGAGTTGACGGAAGTGAATTTGCCAAGTTTGATTTTTATGGGTCTATTTTCGACTTTAACGAAGGTAAAGATGAACTTGACCGCTGGGAACACTGCAGCGTTGCACAAATGATTATGTGTGATGCTGCAACCGGATATGAAGATTTTGAAGATATGTGCAACAATATTGGATATGAGGATAATAAAGAATCTCGTGCTATCTATCGCGCTTGCGTTGAAAGTTATGACAAGTTTGACCAGGTGTTTCACCTTCGCGGTGACGAACTGATAGATACCTATAATGCTATGATCAATTTTGAAAACGAAGAGAGTACCTATGGGTCTCTGAAAAAAGAAGAGATTGAAATCGATGATGTTGAGGCCGGCGAATTTGAAGTATCTCGTGTTGAATCTTTCGACTGGTCAAAAATGAATTGGTGGGATGGAGACAACGAAAATCTTACGGAGCAAGCGGTCCGAAGTAAGTATGAAGAGATGAAAGAACCGGTGCAGCAACGCAGAGAAGCTTTTTCAGATCTTGAAATTATGCTTGATGATGTTGGTGAGTATGATGTAGAGGTTGAGATTGTAGATTGGAAAAATCGTGATGAGATTGGCTTTGAAAACTATCTTACAAGTGAGATGGGCGAAGAGCGCGGTACGGAATACCTTGCAAAATACAATGAATTACACGAAGCTTTTTTTAACACACTTGAAAACAGTGTTGGAAAACCCAAAGCATCTGAGGAGCTAAAAACCGCATTTAATGCCTTAAAAGAACACTCTGATGCAGGGATTGAATATATTGAGAGCAGCGCCGGTGTTAATTTTGAAGAAAATGAATTCGACGATTCTATGAGCTCCGTAGTTGATAGCTATTTCCCAATGATGAATGCGGCTTGGCGTACAGATAATTGTCCATCAAGTGAGGTTGTTGAAGATATCCTCGAAAACGCTCCAAACGTATCGATCGTAAATGTTGGGGGTGAAACCTATATTGCGATGAACGGTGCTGGATTTGATATGTCAAACAGCATCGCCTATGCCTTTCTAAAAATCGATCGAGAAATTCCTAAAGAGCTTGGAGTGTGTCGTCAACGAATGAGTGGAACTGAAAAAGCATTTGAAGAGGTAAAAAAATATCTCGATGATCGTGAAATGAAAGAGATGGCCTCAAAAGGGCAGGGGAAAACACTTAATGATGCTCTTGGGTCATTAAATGGGTCTAAAAAAGATCTTGAGTTGAAGTAAGGTAATCAAATGCTTTCAACTGAACTTTTATTAAAGCTTGAACTCCAATATGAGCGATTAGATCAAAAGTTTTTAGATAATGTTAAAGTTTTATATCCATTCAACAATTTAATTATTGGGGGACAAGAGTTTAATTTTCATATTCTTTACGCTGATGAACTACTTAAAAAAGTTACTTCTCCTGGTGGTATTGCCCTGGACGAAACAGTTTTTTGGTTGGATTCAGAGGATGAAAATCTGACTTTCACCTATTCCCAATTTTGTTCTGGATATATAAAAGATTCGGCCTTTAATATTGAATTGGATGATTGTAGATTTGTTATAAAAGGTGGAAACAGAGGTGGACCTAAAAATTATTTTGAAAATCTGTCAATTCGCGATGGGATTCAAAAAATAGCCTTGAACGCAAATAGTAATATGGATTTAACTGATGCTGCAGCTGCTGTTAAACCAAAACAATCGTCACCACAAATACAGTAAGGATATTTCATGAAGCCCTACAACTACTTCCCTATCGATCGTCAAAAACTAGCTGATGCAATGGTATCTTTCGCACACCAAAAGCCAGGCTTTGACCGTACCAACTATTATTCAGAGTCTTCTTATAAGAGCGATTACAACGTCTATAAAAAATCGGCAGACGAGAACCGTCGAAATCTCCGAAACCCTCAAGATATTGTATTTCATCAGCTTTCAAGAATGGATGATAAAAGTATTCATGATGCGTTCATAACGTCTTATAGCGGTAGACTATCTATCCAAGAAGATATGTCGCTTGAATATACTGCAGGGCAATACTGGTGTACTGAGTACCAAGAAGCTCTTGCCTCTGTGGTAGATCGTATTGGCGATATGGCATACGCTGGTTTAAATCGAGAACGATTTTATGATGTGTATGTTAATGGAGAAAATAAGATTTATGGGGAAACGGATCTTTGTCATATATATAAAGCTTCACTTTCGGCAGACGAAAAGCTTTCATATGCAAAACTTATTTGGGGTGAAACAACCAGCGATGGGTGGACCGAAGGTGGTGCTCGTAAAATGGTTAATCTTGAAGATTATTCAAGATTGAATTCACTTCTCGAACGTCTCGATGAAATTCTTGATGAAAGAGTTGGTTATGCTATCGAGGGGCTGCGCAATAAAGGTTTCCATTTTAATGGCTCTCAAGAAGTTGAGCGGATGTATGAACTCACCCATGAAAATGGGAATAAAGAGATCCTAAACGAATATGATTTTAACCAACGTGCTCAGGAGCTGACTGGTCTCTCATCATCTAAAATAGATATCACAATCAAAGCGATGACTGCACTAAGAGATCGTGCATTTAAAGTTGAAAAGCTTGAGTATTTCCCAAAATTCAAATGCTATACAAAACTGGAAGATCAATCAGTTAAAACTATTGCACCGGATGGTAAGCGATGGACAGATGCAACAAAAAAAGCCGTTACTGATCCTCAGTTCAAAGAAGCGCTTATGCTTCGTTTTGGGGACAGGGTAGCATTTCTGAATGATCCCTCGATAGCTATGAAAGTTATGGGGAAGGAAGGAACATTGTCTGGGGCGGTTGAAGAGCTGAAAAAAGGGCAAGGTAGCCCTGAATTAAAGTAGCAGGGGCTGAAGATGGAAAAATTGATTATCAATGGAGCTTTCGCAGACAGTATTAGAAATATGGTGGAATACAATAACACAATCTCTAATAAAATTCTTCCCAAATGGATGCTTCCAAAAGAGCTCGAAGCGGATGAAAATAGCAGTAAAGAAAAAGTGATTGACTTATTTATGAAATGTGATTCTTTTTCAATTCAAGAAGGATGTATTTCATTTGTGGTCAAAAGAAGCCAAGATGAGTTTGTGGTACCACTTAAAAGTTTGTCATCAGCAGTCGATGAGATCCAAAAACTTACTTCTAAAAGCCAAACACAAAGTCTAAATTAAAGGGGTTGGAATGGAAAGTCAAAATGACAAAGAAGTGATGTTTAATAAACTTTATTCATATCATCTCAAACTACAAACAAAAGCTTGGGAAAATGCAAAAGATATTCTTAAAAACAACAATATTATCAGCGCCAAACAGGCAGGGGATAGTCGTTACATTGAAGTAAAAGGTGAGGTTCGAAAAGAAGCTGATCCTGAAATTGGTATTGAACAACTTATTGCTGAATTATCATCTTTTAACCTTTCCGAGGATTTCCCAAGATCAGCTTGTAAATGGCACACATACGGTTATGACACTGAAGGGCCATTTTCGCCATCCGAAAGTGGCTTAGTGATGAGTTATAAAACTTATTGTTTGGCAGATTTTACAAAAGCAGAAAATATCGCGAAAAGTTTTGCAAAACATGATCTTTTTGATATCGAACATGAACGTCCAGACTCTGTAAAGATTTTGGAGGCTATTGGGTATAAGGAACTGGCTGGAGAAATCCGTGGAAAAACTGAGGCAAAACGCTTGAAAGCAAATGAAGATCATGAGCGTATAAAAAACCAGGCAGAAGGGCACAAAAAAGGGAATGCCGCTGGGTTGTCACCCTCGGCGGTAAAATTCATGGTGCAACTAAGAAATTTACTTGAAAAGCACAACATACGCGATAACGCACCAGGTGAGTTAGGGGTGCAAAGTTTTCGACAATTTGTAGGTGATGACGTCAAACCTAATGGTAAACCTGAAATGTGTGCCAGACAATATATTGTCCCAAAAACGTCTGAGCTTATTGCGGATCTTGATTTACTTAATGGGTTCGATTACCGGACGAATGATCAAGAAGTTATATTTTTGGGTCCTACAATTGAAGCTGTTGACACTTTTATTGAGAGCACAAAAGATGATGGTCCAAATAAAACACTTCAAGAGGCTGTTTTTGAAGTTCAAAAGTTGTCAAAAAAACTTTCATTACAGCCAAATTGATTAATAAAACGGAGAATTAAAATGCAGAATAAAGCAAGCATTTCCGAAATGGCAGCTGCTGCCATGGGGGTGCGTTTAAAAGAACTGCTTCCTTTATTGGGTACTAGCACTGATGTGCTTGAATCAAATCTTAATAATTATCTGATCCGCCCTTTGGTTCAAGAGTATGTTGACAAAATTGAAGCATTGAAGGACCAGATAGAGCGCCAAAAGCGCCTTGAGATGTCATTCCGCCGTGAGATTGAAGGCTACGCTGTTCAATTGGCTAAACGAACATTCCCAGTAAATGATACATGGAATGACAAAACATCATTTCCCTCTTTTATTGAAGATCCACACTCTGATTTTAATGAAACAGCCCCGGTACTTGTATTTTTATCAAATGGTGAAATGGAAGTAGCAACGCTTGAGCGGTTTAAAGATATCGATTTGCCTGACTTACCTGAAAAATACAAATGGAGAGGCGCACCTCCAGAATGTTTTGATATTACCAAAATGGTAGTTGCTTGGAAAATGTTACCAATCCCTCCGGATTTACAGCATAAGACTCTCGCACAGGCCGTCCAAGAGGTTAAATCCATTGGTAAGAAACCTACTGATTTGCAACAAAAGTAAAAGGATCCACATGTCACGCAATTTTACTATTAACGTTTATCCAGAGCCGATTGAATTTTCTTTGACTTTCGACGGTGATACTTCAGATCCTACCGTTGTTTATGACAAAGCCATTTCCATGAAAAATTTCCTTGGACGCCTGAAAGCTGCTAGTTGGGAAGTAGAGAAAGGTGTTGCTGCACAGGTTGCCCCGGATGAATCTAATTCCTGGTGTTATGAGCTTTCTGAAGCCGGTCATGCGTTTGATGGGGATAGAGGTGCTGGTTGTATGGAAGATGCCCGGCAAAACGCTCTTGCGGCGCTTAACTTCATAATGAAGAATGAAGGGGAAGAGGGCGGCGATATCGAGCTCAAGGTTACCCAAGACTTTTATCGTGACATTGATGGTAAAGCATACAAGGGTCGTGTTGATTTTATTGAAAAAATCGATCGAGGGACCGGTGATCATAGATTTTTCATAAAAGGTGAAGATCCGCATGGGACCTATGCAAAAAATGGCATCAATGTGAAATTCTCTCAGCCATTTGAAACATTTGAATCAGCTGCTGCTGTTTTTGAGAAAATCTGCTCCAGCTCTCAAATGGACGAATATGTTGATATGGTTTGGGACCCTGAGACGTCTCCGAGCGAAATTTCATTGATTGTTTGGCCGGAAACGGGAGAGTGGTGTCATAAAGAATCATTGGTCGATAAAATAAATGCCGGCTCTGGACACAACTACATATCCTATGAATTTCTTGAAGCACACTCTTGGAATCCAAAAACAGAACGGATTGAAAGAGAACTCGATCAGGGATATTACATAGCTTTGGAAGTTCAGCAGTTCGTTCAAGATTTCAAATACGTTGAATCCATGGACCCACAAATTGATAAAGAAAAAACACTTGGCCGTGATTATGCGTATGTGATTAAAAAGTTGAATGAATATCAGATGAAATTGATTGCTTCGAATGCTAACAGTGGAAACCTAGAAGCTGCTATAGGTGGTCTTAAAAAGCCAGATATAGCACTTAAAGCATAAAGGTATAACATGCTTGAAGAAAAATTTCAAGAAGTATTATCCCTACTAAAACCATTTGAAAAAAAAGATTTACGTAAGGATGAATATTTGTCCAAGCAGGTTGATCTGTGTTCAAAACTCTACAACAAAGCAAAAGAAGACACGAATATCAAATACTATTCGGATCGATTTATTGAAGAAGCTGATAAAATGGCTGCTTATCTGAATGGTGACAACAAACCAGTTGATTTGCAGTCTGCTGTTAACTCTTTGAGCATCAAACTATCCCCATTAAACCTGAAATAACATGTTTGAATTCACAGAAACCCTTACCCCTGAGCTTTGTCGCTCTTCCCCGGACAAGATATTTGTATTCGGGGATAATATGCTCTCCAGGGGCAAAGCAGGGCAGGCTATTATCCGGGATGAACCAAATGCCTTTGGCGTCCCCACGAAACGACTCCCCTCTATGACACCAAATGCTTTTTTCTCTGACAAGGAAGATGAATATTCCCTCGTGCGAGAAAATCTCATTAAACTCTGGACTTTAAGTTCAAAAGGGAAAACGATAGTTCTACCTCTTAACCAAATCGGTTCCGGGCTTGCAAATTTAAAAGAGAAATCCCCGCGAATAGCCGAAATGATTGGAAACTTTTATTCTGCCGCCACCCAACCAAAAACTCTCTCAGACGCCGTTCAAGCGATCAGCTCCACTAATACTTCAACCTTTTCCCAATCAATATAACTACTTTCCAAATTCAAAGTAGTATTAAAAGAGGGGAGAGGGGAAATTTAATTTCCCTTTTATGTAAAATTTCGCTATACTGTGTTTAGAAGTTTTAATAAACGCACTATGTTGCAGTTATGCTCATTTGCAAGGAGAGAAAAAATGGTAGTCTTCCATCCAAGTTTAACAGGTACGCCATCGGGTCGAATGCACTCATATTTGGGTGATACGGTCAAAAGAGAATTTTTGAATGACCCATCAACGGCAGAAGCGGTTCTCGGATCTATCGGTATCCGTCGTGAGCCGT
>JAMCPS010000150.1 GCA_023379705.1 Campylobacterota bacterium | reverse complement strand
ACCGTTGTAATGATCTTTAAATGCAGTTGATTCAAAAGAAGCTCTTCCCTCTCTTTTACAATATGGCACTACTTGTCTTTTCTCATTATCTCGGCTCTATTTGTTATAGCAATCCTATATACCCTTAAGCAAAAAGAGATAACGCAAAAAGGTTCTTTTATTGCACTTTACAGTGTTATTGCCATTTTACTGTTTATTTTTAGCACAGTAAGTATTAATAAATACACTAAGCAGGTAGTTTTAACAAATGTCAAACATCACCGTTTTCTTTCCATGGAATCCATCATCTATACTGGAAGGGTGCGCAATACCGGTAGTTATGATGTGGGTCAAGTCGAAATTGAAATTGAACTTTTTGACAAGGGACGAAAAAGAGAGGGAAGAGCTTCTTTTGAATCAACTGCATTTAAAGATCATTACAACGGTATTGAAAAGGCTGTATGAGAAGTTTGAATGTTTTAGACTCTTTAGGCGCAATAGGTCCCTGGATAACAATCGTTTGCCGGCGAAACGGAAGATATGGATAGACTTTATTCAGAGGTTTCATCGGGGAAATTTTGGAGACGCCAACATACAAAGTACATTCTTTAAATATTTCATTGGAACTGTTATTGATATCGCCTTTTATGAGCAGCGCTTCGGTAAACTCAAGATCTTTAACCGTTGTGAGTTTGATAGAATGTTTGTACATGAGTGCATGTAAAGCTATGTAGCCGGCAATAGGAGCGATTAATAAAGTGATAAGGGATAATATAACAAGCATCAGCGCAAGTGTTTGTTTATGTCGTAAGAGTATGGATAGGATCAGCAAGAATAAGAAGAAAAAGATGATCCCTCCAAAAAGGAGATAATCATAGAGGTTCAATGTATGTAAAAAATCGATGACATGTTTATTCATTTTATCCTAGCGTTCTTCTCCGCAATACCGCTCATACCAAACCGGCGAGCCAATTCTTGTTTAATACGATCAGGAGAAATATTTTTGTGTCCCAATGCAACAAGGACATGATAGACTAAATCGGCACATTCATAAATAATTTCATCTTCATCGTTGTCTTTGATCGCAAAAGAGAATTCACCTGCTTCTTCTACTACTTTTTTGAGAATCGCATTGTCCCCTTTGCTTAAAAGCTTTGCTGTCCAGGAAGTCTGGGGATCAGCGTTTTTACGTGAAAGTATCGTGTGATAGAGCTCGTCAATAATTCCATACGTAGCTGCCGTATCGATTTGAGGATCACTGATGGTTTCGCCTGATTCAATATCGGTAAAAAAGCACGATTTACGTCCGGTATGACATGCTACCCCTTCTTGGCGTACCATGATAAGAAGGGTATCATTATCGCAATCGAGTAAAAAACGCTCAATATGCTGGAGATGACCGCTGCTCTCGCCTTTTTTCCATAGTCGTTGTTTGGAGCGTGAAAAATAGTGGGCAACTTTTGTGGACAGGGACAATTCAAGAGCCTCGCGATTCATGTACGCCATCATCAGCACTTCAAGGGTAGTTGAGTCTTGGACAATGACGGGGAGAAGCTCAGACTTTGCCCAGTCGATTTGATTAAGGTTCATGGGTTATTTGCCTATTGAACTTATTTTTTGGTTGTCACCGCTTTTGGTATCAAGCCAAATATTAGGTGTAGAACCGCCAGGGGTGAGAAAAATCTTCGCATCTTTGTTTTCTTTGAGTGCCTCGTTAAACTTGCCTTGCACTTTGATTTGCTCGAGCTTGAGCAATCCTGGAGTGAGTGATTGAGCTACGAGATGGTTGGCTTTTGCTTGAGCGATCGCTTCAATGGTCACTGCATTCGCCGTTCCTTGTGCTTCAGTCTCTTTTTTAAATGCTTCTTGTTTGGCACGTTCTACATCTTGCTGTGCTTTTTCTACTTCTTGTTTAGCTACTTGTACCCGCTCGATTTGATCTTTTACTTTTTGTGGAAGACCAATCTCACGTAATTGAATGGATTCGAGATTAGCAGGACCGTTTTTTTGACGATTGATATTGGTACGAATCCCTGTTTCGATTTGCTGAGCAATGGTATTACGCATGATCGGCAATGTTTCTGCATCGTATTGGCCGATAACATTACGAACGATGTCTCGTGCAACAGGATCGATGATTTTGTCCTCCCAGCTAAAGCCCCAGTTAGAGACTGTTTGAGCTGCAAGTTCAGCATTAAGCCGATACTGAACGGTTATGTCGATCGAAACCGGCAAACCGCGTTTATCCAAAACGGTAATAGCAGGCTTGAGAAGAATACCATCACCTGCAGTCGATGCACGATCAATTTTATCGGCATAATTGATGATGCGTACTTTTGTATCTACAAGGTAAACTTTTTGAATCACGGGGATTAGAAAATGCAGACCAGGTAAAAGAGCACGTTCTTCGTATTTTCCATTGGTTGAGAGAATACCACGCTCTCCTTCGGTAATGATAACGAACGGTTTTGCCAAGATAAGCAATAAAAGGATTCCGCCGATTACCCAATAGGTTCCGGCTTTTTGACTGTTCATA
>JAMCPS010000149.1 GCA_023379705.1 Campylobacterota bacterium | reverse complement strand
CATTTCAGGGTAAACAAACGTTTTCATGGGCAAAAATCTCTTCTATGTGTAATTTATTAGCGATTGTATCACGCACAGATTAAATCCCATTGAAATATGCCAAGAACCATCGATGGCTTAAGTATACGCTCAATTAGAGAGTACTATAATCATGAAAAATAAAAGTTATACTAATAAGGAATAAATAATGTGCGCTGAAAAAATTCAACGTTTTCTCATGGCAATCGTTCTTACGCTATCAATGGCTTTAACTGCTTATGGATATTCACAATACGGAATGGCTCTTCAAGGCTTTGTTATTTTGATGGTAATCGTTTGGGCAATCAAAGATTTTTGTCCGTCTTTATGGGTATTTACCAAACTATTCGGTACTTGTGCTCAAAAATAAACTTACCCTAACACTCTCTTCGTTATAATTCCTTTACTAAAAACGGACGAGGAACTTCATGAGCCAAATCAGCTACAAAGATGCCGGTGTCGATATCGATGCAGGCAACAGTTTTGTCGAAAATATCAAACCGCTTGTTAAATCAACAGCTATCCCTGGTGTACTTGGTGGGATTGGCTCATTTGCCGGAGCATTTGAACTCCCTACTGGCTACAAAGAACCTGTTATGCTCGCAGCTACGGATGGTGTAGGGACAAAGCTAAAACTTGCTATTGATTCGGGTATTCACAACACGGTCGGTATTGATTTGGTTGCCATGTGTGTCAATGACCTCATCTGTAATTTCGGAACGCCTTCTTTTTTCCTCGACTATTATGCAACGGCGAAACTCGATGTTAACGCAGCAACGGCGGTCGTAAGTGGTATTGCTCAAGGGTGCCGTGAAGCCGAATGTGCTCTTATCGGCGGAGAAACTGCTGAAATGCCAGGAATGTATCACGGTGGCGATTATGATCTAGCCGGTTTTGCCGTGGGTGTAGCAGAAAAAAGTGAATTGGACCGTACGAGTCATGTCAACGCAGGAGATGTTCTCATCGCTCTTCCTAGTTCAGGATTGCACTCCAACGGTTTTTCACTTGCCCGTAAAGTATTGCTCGAAAAAATGGGGATGAAATTCGAAGATGACTTCAATGGAAAACCGTTGATTGAAACCCTTTTGACTCCGACACGCATTTACGTCAAGACCTTCAAAGCACTTAAAGATAAAATACAAGCATTAGGGCATATCACAGGCGGAGGTATTGTTGAAAATCTTCCACGTGTCTTGCCAGAAGGGATTCGTGCCGTTATCACAGAATCTTCCATCCGCGTATTACCAATTTTCGAACTCATCGGTCAGCACGTAGAACGCTCCGAGATGTATCGTGCCTTCAATATGGGTGTTGGGATGATCCTTGTAGTACGCCCTGAAAATGTAGAGCATGTTCTAGCAAATACCGATGGCTATGTTATCGGACACCTCGAAACAGGAACACGCGAAGCCGTTCTCGTATAACTCATCTATGCCTTGACTATCAAGGCACCCTTCTTTTATCTTTCCTTTTTGATGTATAATTTTTTAGATTGCTTCTTAAAGGAAATAAAGATGAAAACAAAAATATTCATGGGTCTTGCTCTTACCGCTATTGCGATTCAGTTTATCCCTTACGGGAAAGACCATACAAATCCCCCCATTATCAGTGAACCGACATGGGACTCACCTCGAACAAAAGAGCTTTTTGACAACGCCTGTTCGGACTGCCATTCTCATCAAACCAAATACCCATGGTACAGCAATATTGCTCCTATTTCATGGTTGCTTGCACGTGATGTAGAAGAGGGACGTGAACACTTTAATGTTCACGCATGGGGTGCTCAGAAAAAGAACGAAGGCAAAGAAGCCGCTAAAGAAGTACGTGAGGGAGAGATGCCCCTGTGGTTTTATCTGCCAACACACCCTGAAGCAAGACTCAGTGAAACCCAAAAGCAAGAGCTTATAGATGGGCTGGAAAAAACATTTGGGAAAGAGAAAACTGAAAAAGAAGAGAAGTGATTACTTCTTCTCTTTTAACAGATCCGCTCGCGGGAATGTAAACGTGGACTCTTTATCGGTGACGATTTTTTCTTTGTCATCCATCGCATAGGCGTGAATCGTAATCGGTATTACCGTATCTTTACTTATTATCTACGTCCTAAAATCATCGGTATACAGAACAATTACTTTTTTCTTGACAACACCCGGTTTTACTTTAAATGGCTTAGTAGGTTCCCCAATTTTTATTTTACCTTCCATTCCCGCAGGAGCGATGACATCAAAATAATACTCATGATCTTCATTAAGGGTATTTTGCAATAAAATCGTATATGCATTATCCACTCTTATTTTTCCATCATCCGTCTGTTTAATGCCAAAAAGACGATTTTCTTTATTGATGTTGAGGAGTATGTACTCTTTTTCACTTCCCATAATGATCATAATCGCGGTTGTAATAAGCAAAACAACTGCATAACCGATAATTTTAGGACGTAGATAATGTGTCTTTCCTTTCATAAAGAGGGTCTCTTTCTCGCTGGACCATTCCACCAAACTTGGCTTGCCTAGTTTGCCCATGACTTCAGTACAGGCATCAACACATTCGAGACAGTTGATACACTCAAGCTGAAGCCCCTTTCGTATATCAATGTGAGTCGGACACACCGTTACACAGCTTTCGCATGTGGTGCACTCTGCCGTTGGATTAACGCTCAAAAGACTTTTTTGCGTTGTAAAATTTTTAACATGGTGCTCATCGTAAATTTCACCGCCACGATTTGGATTGTAAATCGCCATAATGGTATCATCATCGTACAAAACCGATTGAATACGTGAATAGGGGCAAACGTAGGCGCAAAAATCTTCTTTCAGAAAACAAATATCATAAACTAAAAAAGTTGCTATACCAATAATAGTTCCAATCAATATCGGATGTTCCGCAGGAGCGTTCATGTATTGCAAAAAATCTTCAGGAGGGACAAAAAACCACATTAGGTCCGTTGCTGCGAGAAAGAGACCCTCTTTA
>JAMCPS010000148.1 GCA_023379705.1 Campylobacterota bacterium | reverse complement strand
CTGATGAGAATGCCTGCAATACGGTGCACCCAAATGCACGAAGTTTACTAGCAATATAGTTATTAAGAGCTTCATCTGAATCGATGAGCGCAACCGTATAATTACAGTTAAAAGAGGGAGCAAAAGTGCTTAAACTATTCATAACTTTATTTTATCATTATTTTTTGAGATATCAAAATTTACTTAGGGTTACTTTTGCTCCCTCTTTTAACTGTAATTATACGGTTGCGCTCATCGATTCAGATGAAGCTCTTAATAACTATATTGCTAGTAAACTTCGTGCATTTGGGTGCACCGTATTGCAGGCATTCTCATCAGATGAAATTTCAGACGTTTTTTCACGACATCTCGATTTTATCCTTATCGATCCCGTCTATGAATCGTGTAACGAATCGAAACTCAATGAGTACCTAAAAAGTCCCGACTCAGCAGGGGTTATCATCTATACATCGGACAACAGCCCCCAACGACGCGAATATCTGTTTGAAAGCGGGGTTTTAGAGTATCTTTTCAAACATGAACCGCTAGAAGACATTGCAGAAGAACTTATCCGTTTATTTGAAGCCATCCGAAATAATGCAAATTATCACGTCACCATGATTGGCGGCAACAATTTTACTCAACAAAAATTCAATCAACTTGTTTCTCATCGCGGCTATAGGCTCTGTTTTTTAGAGTCGTGCTCTGCGCTTATGGAAAAATGGGACGATCACTCCCATGAACTGCCCGATTTACTCGTTCTTGATTTTACGAATCCACAATACATAGACCAAGCATTCGCTATGATCCGTTTTATCCGTATTACAAAACTCTCTGAAGTACCGATGATTTTACTCCTAAACGAAGCGCAAACACACTACAGCTCGAAATTTTACCGTATGGGAATCAACAGTATTTTAATTCGCCCCTACTCTTACGAAAAACTTCTCTCTAAAATCACCCATCACCTTGACTATCAAATCAACAAACAAATACTCCATCAAGAGCAAAGTCTCTCAACTCAGCTCAAGGCGATGATTGACAAAAGTTCCATCGTCTCCAAAGCCGATCTTGCAGGCATCATCACCTACGTCAACGATGCCTTTTGTGAGATTACCGGATACACCAGAGAAGAGCTCATCGGAAAACCGCACAACATCGTCCGTCACCCTGAAAATGCTCCTCTTTTTTTTGAACAGATGTGGGAAACCATCCAAAGCAAAAAGATATTTCGCGGAATCATCAAAAACAGACGCAAAGATGGCAGCAGCTACTATGTCGACTCGACCATTTCAGCAATCATGGACAACAACGACAAAGTTATCGAGTATATCAGTATCCGTCATGACATCACTTCGCTCATCGAAAAACAGCATGAGATAGAGGAACAGCGCCGCCGTATCCAAAACGTACTCGATGCCCAAAAGAGTCTCATTTGTATGGTGGACAAATCCAAAGGGGTTATCCAGTCCAACAGCAGTTTTATGGAGTTTTTAGGGATCAAAAGTCTGGACCCAAAAGAGTGTGGATTTGTCAACCTCAGTGATCTTTTCTTGGATGCAGACGATCTTTTTTACATTCATAATAATGAGCGGTTGGTCTGTTTGGAGCGTTTGTATGAGATGCGCGGTCAGTTAATCAAAGTGGCCATGAAAGACCGTTTTTTCAATCATCATGTCTTTGCCATTCATGTCGAAAAAATCCAAGACAACAATTTCACCAAAGGGATCTGTTATCTCGTTTCCTTTGAAGACATTACATTACTCAACCGTGCACTGCGTGAGGCAAAAGAATCCTCAGAGGCTGAAAGCCGATTTTTGGCCACCATGAGTCACGAGATCCGCACTCCGCTTAACGGTATTTTAGGGTTTGCCGAGTTGCTCGCAGAGACACCGCTGGACGAACAACAGAAAAAATACCTCAAAACGATTGAATACAGCGGAGAAACCCTGCGTCAAATCATCAACGACATTTTGGACGTCATGAAATTTGATCGTGAAACATTGGAACTGCATCTCCAACCTATCAACATCACCGGTGAGCTTGAGTCGATCATCTATCCTTTTTATTCCGTTGCCCGTAAAAAAGAGGTGGATCTCCTCGTCTTCATCGATCCAAAACTTCCAACCACCGTGGACGTTGATTTCTTGCGCCTCAAACAAGTGCTCATCAATCTGCTCAGTAACGCAATCAAATTTACCCCAAGTGGCAAAAAAGTCTACGTTCGGATTAAGAGTCTTAGAACCGCAAATCAAAGAGTCACGATTGGATTGACCGTTGCCGATGAGGGAATCGGTGTACTCCCTCAAAACAAAATCAATATTTTCAAACCGTTTGTTCAAGCCGACAACTCCATCGCTCGTGAATTTGGCGGTACAGGATTGGGTCTAAACATCGTGACACGTATTATTGCCGCGATGAATGGCAAAATGTCGTTCAAAAGTACCTTTGGAAGCGGAAGCGTATTCAACGTCCTCTTTGAGTTTACCTACAACGCAGATACTCCAAATTACCAATGCCAAGTACACACAACCCATTTGTATTTACCTCAGAGCAAACCAACGGCGCGATTTTTGCTCGTTGAACGCTATCTTCACCAATTTGCCTGCTGTGATTCTCATGTTTTTAGGGACAGTACCCTCGATACGCTCGCCGATGAGTCCCAAAGTCACATTATTGTGTTCATGGACATGATGAGTGTCCAAGAGATACACGATGTGATCAAACGTTTTGCGCACGCTAAAATATTTATCATCCCCTCCCACATGAGCACACCTCATCCAGAGTTTGAAGCTCCCAATGTCATCTATTTGAATGAAGAGATCAGCTACTCCACCATCGCCCATCGACTCGAAATTGATGACCAGCACGTTGAGGCATCTGTCCAAGAACCGATAGAAGTTACCTTTGAGGGTCTTCGCGTTCTTGTTGCGGAAGACAATGAGGTCAATCAGCTCTACATCGAAGAGCTTTTAAATCGGCTCAAAATTGAGCATGATCTGGCTCATGATGGCTATCAAGCGGTCAAAAAATTCATGACAGACAGATACGATCTCGTCCTCATGGACATTAACATGCCCAATATGGACGGGATCACCGCAACGGGACAAATACTGCAATATGAAAATGAAACGGGGGTAAAACATACCCCTATAATCGGTCTAAGCGCTGATGCCGTTGCCAAAAACATCACTTCTTACCTTTCCAAAGGTTTGGATGGGTATCTGATCAAACCCTTGCGAAGATTAGAACTTACAAAATTGCTTAATGAGTATTTCAGCTCCATTGCCATTACGCAAGCTACTTCAAATAAGACCCAAAAATCCATTAGCCCTAATAATCAAAGCTTGACCTCGCTTGTTGCTTCGAAAATCGAATTGCCTGAGGAAATTGTGCTCAATTTATTCAAAAAGTTCATCACCAATGCCCAAGCCATTTTAACCAAATTCAAAGAAGAACATGAAGATACCTCAGCATTAAAAATGGCAGTTCATTCCCTCAAAGGGATTTCAAGAAATCTTTTTCTTAATGAGTTAGGCATGATGTGTGAAACATTTGAAAAAGATCTTCCGGCTCTTGAGGCAGATGAAAAAACAAATCGTTTGTCACAGTTGGCAGATGAGACACACAAAATCATTTTACAAATGAAAAGCGAGCTTGTATGATCTGCTGCAATAACCCCTTTGTCATTATTAACATTGATGACAACGACATGAACCTGCTCTTGATTGAAACCTATTTGCAGGAGGTCGATGCAACGTTTGTCAACTTCACCGATCCCCTCACTGCCATTGAATACATGCAAAAAAACCCATTTGACATGGTGCTCGTCGACTATGAGATGCCCTCAATGAACGGCATAGAGGTCACCGCCGCTGTCAAAAGAATTGATTCCGATGCTCCCATCATCATGGTCACCGCCAGCGATGCCCAAGACACCGTTCAAATCAAAGCCCTCATGGCCGGAGTCAATGACTTCATCAAAAAACCGATTGACAAAGCAATCCTACTCAACCGTGTTCGTAATTTCATCAAACTGCGCAGGGCAATCGTCCGCCTAAACGACCAAGAAAAATACCTACGCACTCAAGTGGATAAAGCCACGGCGAGTCTGCATAAAACCATCGCTGAATTAACCGAATCGTATATCACTTTGGAACAAAAAGAACACGAAACCCTGCGTGTTCTCTCCCGTACCGCTGAGTACAAAGATGAAGAGACCTCAAATCATGTCAAACGCGTATCGGGCTATGCCGTGCTCATGGCAAAACGTCTAAAGCTTGATGAAGCCGAGCAAAACATTTTGCACTTTGCAGCCCCCTTGCACGATTTGGGAAAAGTCGGGACTCCCGACAATATCCTCCTCAAACCCGGAAAACTCAATGATCATGAGATGAAAATCATGCGTCAGCACGCCGCCATCGGGGCAGACATTCTCCAAAACTCCACGAGTCCGTATTTGCAGGCAGGACACATCATCGCCGCAAGCCATCATGAAAAATACGATGGAAGCGGATATCCGCAAGGTCTAGCAGGTGAAGCAATCCCGTTGTATGGACGTATAGTCGCTATTGCCGATGTTTTCGATGCCCTCACCTCTGTACGTCCCTACAAAAAAGCATGGTCGTTTGACGAAGCGATCGATTATTTAAAACAAAACTCAGGTATCCATTTTGATCCGCTCCTCGTTGAGCTTTTTACCGCTGACTTACATGAAGTTCATGCCATACATACCCGATATCAGGATTGATAAAAATGAAAAAAATACTCATCGTTGATGACCAAAGCCTCAATCAAACTATTTTAGAAGCGTACATCAACCAATATTGTGAGCAACATGGCGAAACGATGCAGATCAAAACCGCCAATAACGGTGTTGAAGCCCTCGTTTTATGTCAGGATGAAAAATTTGATTTGATTTTTATGGATATTTTGATGCCGCACATGAACGGCATTGAAGCAACCAAACACATCAGTCAAATACAGCCCAATACGATCATCGTCATTGTTTCTACCCAAGGAGATGAGGAAAACCAAATCCAAGCACTGCGCAATGGCGCCAAAGACTATTTTGTCAAACCTATCCAGCCCGATGTATTCAAACACCGTTTGGACCTTTACCTCCACATCATGGGCAGTTCCCGCGGTTCGGTGAGCACCAAACAAAGCATTAATCCTTTTACCAATGCGATCTTTTGTTACAAAACGACCTATTTGCTCGAAAACGAAGAAGATTTGGCACAACTATGGGAATCCATGCTAACTACCATCAAAGACAACGTTCGAACGAATTTTTTAAGTGATCTTATCCGTTTTATCTACCAACTAAGCAGTGCAATGCTCTCCAAAAAAGTGCAGCCTCAAATCATCATGGAAGAAAACGATGCGTTTTATTTCTTCTCCATTCTAAACACCAAAATACTTCCTGCTCAAAAAATCACCCAACTCATCGAAAAATCGCTTGAAAATTCTGTCTATAAACTTGACTCTAACTTGCTCTCATTCCAAGTAGCAAAGGAATTCCGTGCCCCTCAACCTCAAATAAAACTTGAAATCAAAAACGAATCCAAAGCTGAAGAAATCATTCCCCAGAAACCAAAAGAACCGGTCACAGTCACCTACAAAAAAGAAACCGAATCGCTCCAAAAATTTGATTTTATGGAACCCGAAGATCTCACATCTTTGGAACTCAAGCTCAATGAACTCGCAACGCAGTTTATGTGGATGGGAAGTAACGAGCTCAATGGTGACGATGTTGACCAAATCGTCAATGCTTTTGAACGCACTTCCAGTATCCTGATGCTCTACAGCCAAACCCAAATACTGGGGATAGCGATACGTGATTTGACCGCGATCATCCAAAAAGACGAAACGATGTTTATCGAAATGGCACCGCAAATGTCTGCGTTATGCAAAAGCTTCAACAATGATCTGATAATATGGTTTAAAAGTGTGTTTTACGATGGCGCCCCATCGGTCAACTACATGGATGCCTCGATTATTTCGAACATCCAAATGGTACAGTCGTTTCTTTCACCCTCCGAAGATGTGAGCTTGGATGAGGGCGATGGATTTGAGTTTTTTTAACGCCCATTAAACAATAAAATTGCAAAAAGAGAATTCACATGCCATTTAATGATAAACAAAAGAATTACACTGATTGTCGTTTATTGCATAATAAAGAGAGTGCCTATCTTTTTTTCATACTTTTTACTGCTTTCATCACTTATATTACCTACCATTTTTACAAAGATCACCCTTTTGAAGCTTATTTTATTGGAAGCATCGGATTTATTTTAAATCTCATTGTCATCATCGTGTTCCTAAGTTTTATCCGCAACCAGCAAATACTGACAGCCAGACACACTGAACTCGCAATGCTCAACTCGCTTATCAATGATTCCAACCAGATGATTTTCGTGATCCGGCTAAAAGACGCTCATATCGACTACGTCAACCAAACTGCTGTAAAAACATTGGGCTATACGCTAGATGAGATGCAAACAATAGGGATGGAAGGATTCCGCCGTCCGCTGAAAAAAGATGAGTCCTTCATGGAGCACCTCACAGAGCTCAAAAAAGCAGGAAGACTCACAGACTATGCCGTCTTAAAACGCAAAGACGGTAGTGAATTTCCTGAAATTGCTATGATAACCCAGTACCTCAATGAAGCGCAAAAAATCGCCAAGCTCGGAAGCTGGCATCTGAATCTGCTCACAGGAGAACTGGAATGGTCTGATGAGATTTATCAACTCTTTGAACTCGATCCCAAAATGCACGAACCCACCTACGAAGGGTTTTTAAACGCTATTCATCCCGAAGATCGGGAACTCGTTAACGAAGCATACCAGCGCAGCCTCGATGATCATACAACCTACAACTACATTCATCGGCTCTTGATGCGTGATGGCCGTATCAAATACGTCCGTGAACAAGGGGAAAATTTTTACGCCCAGGACGGCACACCTCAAGGATCTCGGGGGACGGTTCATGACATCACACAGGAAATCCTCCTACAAGAGGATTTAAAATTTAAAAATAATGAGCTAAATGAAACAAGTGATCAACTCCAACTTGCTACACGAGCTGCTGGTATCGGTATTTGGTTTTATTCTTTCAAAAATGCTACTTTTACAGTCGATGCAAAAGTATTAGAGCTGTATGAAATGTGTCCTATACTTGTCAACACTCCTTTGGACTTTGAAGAGTGGACTACCCGATGTCATCCGGATGATGTTCACGAAGCAGTCCAATTACTTCAGGAGTCAGCTGATCAACTTAAACCATTTGAAACATCTTTTCGTATCGTCGTTCCTAGCGGTATAAAATACATCCATTCCGCCTCTATAATAAAGTACGATCAAAATAACAATCCCATAGGTATTATCGGAACCAACCAAGACATCACAGCCAGTAAAAATATAGAAAAGACACTGCGCATCGCTCAAGAGGCTGCTGAACAGGCTAACAAAATAAAAAGTGACTTTTTACACGAAATCCGTACACCGCTCAATGGGGTCATCGGTTTGACCGAACTGCTGCTTCAAACACAACTTGATCCTTTGCAATACGAGTATCTCACCAAATCCGAAGCGGCTTCACGCGCGCTGTTAAACGTTCTCAATAATGTCTTAGACTACTCCAAAATCGAAGCGCACAAACTGGAGCTCGAATCTACCGCATTCAATTTAGATGAACTTATAGACAATCTTATCGCCATGCTCTCTTATAAAGCCGAACAAAAACATCTTTCGCTCGAAACACACATCGACGACAGTGTTCCCCGCACGCTCATTGGGGACCCGTTGCGTTTGCAGCAGATTTTGACCAATCTAACCGTAAATGCACTCAAATTTACCGAAAAAGGCTATGTCCGTATTGCAATTAGTGCCACACCTCAAGAGAATCGCGACAAATTTACCTTTAGTATCAGTGACAGTGGTATCGGGATGAATCCCCAAGAACAAACTTCCCTCTTCCAACCGTTTTCCCAAGTGGATACCTCCTTTACGCGAAAATACGGTGGTTCAGGATTGGGGCTCATGATCACCAAAGAGCTCGTAGACCTCATGGGAGGAGAGATCACTGTAGAAAGTGCCTCGGGAGAGGGAAGTACCTTTACGTTTACCGCACTCTTTGAGCGTGCTGCCAGTGATGAATCAAGCCAAAAAACAACCCAAAGCGATATTTCTTCCCTTCCAAGCCACAAACAATGGCACATATTACTTGTAGAAGACAACGACCTCAATCAACTCGTAGCCTCAGAGCGCCTCAAACAAATGGGGATCACCTGTTCCATCGCTAACAACGGTTTAGAGGCAGTAGAAATGGTGCAGAAGGAAACCTTTGATGCCATTTTGATGGACATGCAAATGCCCGTTATGGATGGGCTCACAGCAACCAAAGAGATCCGAAAACTCAACGGGTTTGCCGATCTCCCTATTATCGCCCTGAGTGCCGCAGTATTACAAGACGATCTAACACTGGCACAAGAAGCCGGAATGAACGACTTTGTCGCCAAACCGATCGATAAAGTCGTATTGCAAAATGTATTGTCCAAATGGCTGGGCATCTAAGAATAGGGTTAAAGCTCTCTTAGGCTATAATTGCCGCCATGAACAGCGAACCTTTTACCTTTCACATCGATCCAACGCCTACGCTTCCAACACGTAAATGCCGTTTTCTCGCACGATGTCTTGGATGGGCTCTGAGCTTCGGTAACTATGCCATGGCCTTGCTAGTATGGTGGAAAAGTGATTGGTTTATCGCCATTGGCATACTGCTTCTGGGATACATCCTTTTTGGGATACTGCGCTCCAAATTACGCAATGACTCCATCCCCGTTTCCCAACGTGAATACGAATACACCGATTATGCCATCGCAACATGGTACTTATCACGTAACGCTTGTTTTACCATCCCACCACCTACGGAATAACCCATGGCACTCGTCGATCTACTCAATGTAAGCAAACACTACGAAGCGCAGAAAATCTTAGAAAACATTAACTTCCACATTGACGAGGGGGAGCGTGTCGTTATTGTCGGCAAAAACGGCAGTGGAAAATCAACCCTGATGAAAATCGTTAACGGAACACTCGATGCCGATGAGGGTGAGCGAATGACCCGTCAGGGTATCGAGATCAAAATGCTCTCCCAAGTCCCAAAATTTGACCCAACCCATACAGTACGCGAAGCAGTGGAAGCAGGTTTAGGTGAGCTTCGGACCTCAAAAATTCGTTTTGACGAAATATCTCAGCTTTTGGCTACCCAGTACGACAATACAGCACTATTGGATGAGCAAGCGCGTATCACGAGCTTTCTGGATCACCACAATGCCTGGAATCTGGATGATAAGATAGAACGCATCATGCACCATTTCATGCTCACCGAATACGAATCCAAAAACGTCGATCTTCTCAGCGGTGGCGAACAGCGCCGTGTAGCACTCGCATCTTTGCTGCTGCTCAAACCCGACATACTCCTACTCGATGAGCCTACCAATCATCTCGATGTCTACATGGTCGAGTTTCTCGAAGAGCTGATTCTCAAAGAGCGTTTTACCTTACTGTTTATCTCCCATGACCGTTATTTCATCGATCAAATCGCCACCAAAACCATCGAAGTAGAAGACTGCTCCCTGCGTGAATTCACAGGTGGTTACACCAACTATCTGGAACAAAAACAAGAGCTGTTGCGTACCATGGCTCAACAGCACGACAACATGCTAAAGTTGCTCAAAACCGAGAACGAGTGGCTTCGCCGAGGTGTCAAAGCACGTCTCAAGCGAAACGAAGGGCGCAAACAGCGTGTCTTGCAACTGCGCGAAGATGCGAAAAATAACCCCAGTAAAATCCACAAAATGCGTTTGGAACTCGAGCGCGAGGCCAAACATTTCAACCGTGGCGAGGGGATAAACCGTCAAAAAATGCTGTTTGAAGTTGAAAAGCTGGGTCTGACGCTGGGGGACAAAGTTCTGATCAAAGACTTCTCCACCCGTATTTTGCAAAAAGACGTCATAGCAGTCGTAGGACCCAATGGAAGCGGAAAATCAACCCTGCTCAAAGCCCTTTTGGGACGTCTGAAACCCACATCAGGCATCATCAAAATGGGAGAGATTACCATCGGCTATTTCGATCAGCACCGTGAAATGCTCGATGACAATCTCAATCTCATCGAAACCTTCTGTCCCCATGGCGGTGACCGCGTTGATGCGCAGGGTACGGATTATCACGTCTACGGCTATCTCAAAAATTTTCTCTTCCCGAGAGAATTTTTGGATAAAAAAGTAGGAACCCTAAGCGGTGGTGAGAAAAACCGTGTTGCCCTGGCCCTGCTGTTTACCAAAAAAGTAGACTGTCTCATCCTCGATGAGCCTACTAACGATTTGGATATCCCAACGATCAATATCCTCGAAGAAAAACTCCAAAACTTCCCTGGCGCCGTGATCCTTGTGAGCCATGACCGTTACTTTGTCGATAAAATCGCCAAAAAGCTCTTTATATTCAAAGGGGACGGAACGATCGAAGAGAGCTACAAGCCCTACAGCGAATACCTCGAAGATGAAAAAGAGTTCGCCGAAATGGATGCGATGCAAGCCGAGTTTTCCAAAGTCGCAGCCCCTGTTGCCGTACAGACACAAAAGCCAAAAGTACTCAAACTCAGTTTCAACGAACAAAAAGCGCTTTCAACACTCCCGCACGAGATCGATGCGCTTGAAACAAAAATCGATGAACTCAACGCCTCTCTAGCCGATCCAAAAAAGTATGAAAAAATAGGGATCACTGTCTTAGCGCAGGAGCTGGAACAAACGAAGGCATTGTACGAAGAAAAAGTCGAAGAACTCCTCACCATACAAGAAAAAGAAGAGGAAATCGAAGCGCTTAAAAACGCTTAAAAGGAGGCTTTAACGCCCTCCTTTACCTCCTCCACCCATTCCACCACCTGGACCCATCCCTTTTTTGACACGATTTTCAGGGGGACGCTGATCAAATTTACGCTTTTGTTCCTGTGTCATTGTTTTCTCACGAAGTTTAAGCTCATTATGAAGCTGTTCACGCTCCTGCTGTTGTGTCATGGTTCCACGCTTTTCCAAAAGCTCATCTGTCTTCACATTTTGAAATCGGTTTTGAACTTTATTTTGGACCTTCTCTTGTTCCATGGCTTGATGCGTGGCCTGAACGGCAACACTTGTAGCTGATTCAGCAAATGCAAACGGTGATAAAAGAGCCGAAGCGGTCAATAGGGTACATAACACTTTCATCATAAACCTCCAAATTGGTATAAAACTATTATAGTCCAATTAAATGAGAAAAAAATAAATATGTATTTTTTTCTATTATTGCAGATAATCCACCACTTTGGCAACCGTGGTAACCTCTTTGATCACGTTGACTACCTCAAGGTGTGCTGGATGAATAGCGTACGCACTCAAGCCCTCTTGATCTTCAAACGTAGACGTCAACACCAAATCAAATGAACGCTCAGATTTTCCAATATCAATCCCGACTTCCATGCTTTTCAAACTCTCAATTGCGCCTGGCAATGCTTCGAGCATCTTCTTGACCTGCGCTAAATTGGCTTCTTTGTTCTCTTCTTTAAATCCAAACATAACGATGTGTACTAACATTTTTTCTCCCTTATCTCTCTAATAAATCTTTTAAACTTTGTTGCGGGGATTTCCCCTCCAAAATCGCATACACTTCTGCTGCTATCGGAAGATAGATCCCTTTTTGAATAGCAATCTCATGCAGTGCGTATGCCGTACCGATCCCCTCACTCACTTCTCCGATCTCTTCGCAGACAGCCTCTTTGGTTTTACCCCTTGCCAATCCAAGACCTACACGGTAATTACGTGACATAGAGGAACTCGCCGTCAAAAACAAATCGCCCGCACCGCTGAGACCTAAAAAGGTTTCGTCTTGTGCCCCATACACTTTTCCAAAACGCTGCATCTCAACGAGTCCTCTAGAGATCAGCGAAGCCGCTGCATTATGACCCAATCCAAGCCCCTCACATATACCCGATGCAATGGCGATAACATTTTTATACGCACCCGTAATCTCGGCGCCAATCACATCATCACTCACATAGGTACGAATGTATTTTGGAAACAACCCTGCCAGATCAAGGGCTGTTTGTTCACTCAAAGAGTTCACCACCAAAGCCGTAGGCAATGACTTGAGCACTTCGGATGCAAAGGAAGGACCTGATAAAAAGGCCAAATTCTCTTCAGGAACATATTGCGTATAAATTTCATTCAAGAATTTTCCGCTGGAGGCTTCAATCCCTTTGGCCGCTACTAAAATCTTCTGCCCTGAAAAAATAAAATTTTCTTTGAGCCATTGCGATACTTGCTGTGCCGGAACCGTAATAATAAGACGATCGCATGTCAATACTTCTTCAAGAGTACGGAAGTTATCCCAATCGCGCTTGGTACGGGAGGTAACAATCACTTCATTTTTTTCACTCATCGCAAAAGCAAGGGCCTCGCCCCATTTACCTGCTCCAATGACTCCTACTTTAGACATTTCGTCTCCTTACTGCATCCATCAATACATCGGACGGGATCGATATACTTATTGTGCTAATTTAGCAATCAGGATATCATTAAGGGCGTTTGGATTTGCAGAACCCTTCGACGCTTTCATCGCTTGACCGACAAAAAATCCGAACAATTTATCTTTACCTGACTTGTACTCAGCTACTTTATCCGCATTCGCCGTTAAAATCTCGTCAATTAACGCTTCAAGAGCTCCGGTATCGCTTACTTGTTTAAGCCCCAATGTGTCGATAATCTCATCCACATTCCCGCCGTTATTGCTAAGTAAATAATCCAATACCTCTTTAGCAGCTTTACCGCTGATAATATTCTCCTCAATGCGCTTTACAAGCGTTCCAAGCGTCAGAGCATCCACAACACAATCTACTGCACTCATTCCGCCGCTCAAACGTCCTTGCAGCTCTACCGTAAGCCACGTGATCGCATTGCGCGCCGTAATACCGCATGCCAGCATTGCTTCAAAATACTGAGCACTTTCCAATGTCGCCGTAACCACCGCAGCATCGTAGGGACGTACACCAAACTCGCGCACAAAACGCTCTTTTTTAGCATCCGGAAGCTCTGGAATGTTACGCATCGTGGCGTACATCGCATCATCCACTACCACTTTGAGCAAATCAGGTTCAGGAAAATAGCGATAATCCGCTGCACCTTCTTTTCCGCGCATAGAGCGGGTTTCTTGCTTGGTCTGATCAAAAAGACGTGTCTCTTGGACAATCTCCTGCTCATACAGCCCGTCTTCCCATGCCTCGCGTTGACGTGCTACTTCCAGTTCAATCGCTTTTTGGATAAATCGGAAGCTGTTAATGTTTTTGATCTCGACACGTGTATAAAGCTTTTCATCACCCTTTGGACGAATAGAGACATTGACATCCACACGAAACGATCCCTCTTGCATATTTGCATCACTGATATCCAAATAACGGACAATTGAGTGAAGTTTTTTGAGATACAAAATCGCCTCTTCTGCCGAACGCATGTCAGGCTCTGAGACAATCTCCACCAGCGGTGTTCCTGCACGGTTCAAATCTACTTTTGAGATAGAACCCTCATGAATATTTTTACCCGCATCGGATTCGATATGAGCACGGTTAATACGGATCGTTTTTTGGCTTCCGTCCTCGAAATCAACAGTCAGATTCCCATGTTCAACGATAGGAGTATACAACTGCGTGATTTGATACGCCGTCGGACTGTCAGGATAAAAATAACTCTTACGATCAAAAAAGCTGACTCGGTTAATCGTAGCATCCACTGCCGTACCAAACATCCCGGCTTTTCTCAAAGCTTCTTTATTTAACACAGGCAATGCCCCGGGAAGCGCCAAACACATCGGACATGTATTCGTGTTTTGTTCGTGGTTAAAGCTCGTAGGGCATGCACAAAAAAGTTTAGACTCGGTATTAAGCTGAACGTGTACTTCTAATCCGATAATGGTTTCAAACATATTGATAGATTCCTTATTAAATAAAATATCTTATCGATGCAAATCCGTAGGCACCGGCTGCTTCGACTTCGTTTATCTGCTCTTGAGAAAGTATTCCGCCCAATGCAAAAATAGGTATTTCCATTTTATCCACAATTGCTTTTAAATCCTCTAAACCCTTTGGGTCTCCTTTGTTTGGAGAAGCAAAAACAGGGCTGTATGTCACAGCATCTGCTCCTAGCCCTTGCGCCATTAGAGCTTCCATGTGGGTATGGGTACTGACAATCACATACAACCCTCGTGATTTTGCATGTCCAATTTCGCTAAATTGATGAGAAGTCAGATGAACACCGTCTGCTCCGGCTTGATAAGCGATAAGAGCGTCCCTATGCACCAGCACATGAGGGACCTTGTTCTCTCGGCATGTATCAATAAATACACGCGCAAGTTCAGGGTAAAAAGGAGTTTCCTTGTCACGAAAAAGGGCAAAATCAGGAGTATGTCGGTCGAGTACATTCTTTAAGCGATCGGTCAACATTTCCACGGAATGACCGTAGAAAAGAGGATCTGTAATTAAATACGACTTCACTCTCGAGCTGGAGACGAATTGGAATTAAGGGCATCGCGTATTTCCGTTAAAATTGTACTCTGCTTCAATAACTCATCATGTCGATCACGAGCCATGGAAAGATTTTCCAAAATGACAATCAAAAACAATGCTATAAAGAGGAAAAGAAAAGAAAATAATAACGCGGTAACAATACCCAAGAAGATAAAAGATTGAAAAGTCACCCAAGTACCAACAATCACAAATCCCCAAGAAGCCCCTATAAGGAAGCTTAAAAGCGAGTTACGTGCATTGTAGGGTTTCATAAAAGCTCTTAGTGATCGTCGCTAAGAAGTACTGCACCACCAAGATAAACATAGGTAAGCATCATGAAAATAAACGCTTGTAAAAATGCCATGAAAGTCAAAAGCGCAAAAGGGATCATTGGCAACAACCATGGAGCCAACATCAAAATAACCATCAAGAACATATCGTCCCCTTTGACATTACCGAACAAACGGAAACTCAAAGAGATGACACGAGAGATGTGAGAAACGATCTCGATCGGGAACATCAACCATGCCAACCACCATACAGGGCCCATGAAGTGTTTGAAATAAGTGATTAATCCATTACGACGGATTCCCTCAAAGTTGTAATACGTAAAAACAACCAATGCAAGAGCAAGTGTAAAATCCAAAAAGGCACTCGGTGCTTCAAAACCAGGAATAATCCCGATTACGTTTGCAACACCTACAAACAAACCGATCGTTGCAACCAAAGGAAGGTAACGACGCGCTTCCGTTTTACCCATAACATCTGTTCCCATTGCCAAAACACCGTTAAGATACGCTTCCAAAACGTTCTGTGTTCCCACTGGAACCAAACGAAGATTAGCCGTTGCCATACGTGCAAGAATAATGACAATTCCCGCTGCAAGCAACATGTGTGTTAGAAAGATAAAAGCATGATCTTCGCTGTAAAGACCAAAAAAAGTAAACAATTCGCCCATGAGATAGCGTTCCTTTGCCGGTAATATTGGCGTGATTATAATGCGTTAGAGATTAAATTCCTATAAATCCAAATTATTTGCTACCGAATCCGAAAGTAGTATAAATATATTTCGCCATTTTTTCATCGGTAATCTGACCTTCACGCTCTTCGACTTTCTTCAAATTTCTATTCATCACTGCATGATACGATTTGCCGTCAAAATTTTTGGCTCTGATATCTTGCAATTTACGAACAAGTTCCTTTTCTGTGAAAGTATTTAACGCTACGCCGCAAACGTAAGCTTGTCCTTTCGATGCCACATCAAGCGCAGCTCTCTGCTTGGTTGTAATGCCCGATGCCCCTTTGAGTTTTTTAACTCCATCCGCTTTCTCGCCGTGACAACTGGCACAATTGTTTTTATAAATCATGCTGGGCGATTCCAAATCTTTTGCACTGCAGTAACTCGACATTAACAAAGCTGCGAATCCAATAACCAATACATCACGTGTCTTCATTATAAAACCTCCGAATCAAGATAAAACTATATATATATCATTATAATAAGAAAAAAATAAATCTTAGAAAATATTTCTATAAACTCAAATGGCAAAGCTCTTTTTTTGCGTTTAAAATATCGGTTTGAATTGCCTTTTTGAGCAGCTCCAAAGTTTCATATTTTTGATTTTTACGTAAAAAACGGACGAAACAGACCGTTGCTCTCTGAACATGCTGAACATTCATATCCAAAATATGGCTCTCTATCGCATAGGAACCATCAGTAGAAACCCGATGCCCCATAAATGCAACCGATGGATGATAATGTTCTTCATCATCAATTCGCGTCAATGTAACATACACACCCTCTTGGGGAACTAGAAATCCTTTACATTCGAGGTTTAGCGTAGGAACGAGCTCTTTTTTCCCGATCCCCTGCCCTGCAATGACCTCTCCGCTGATGCAGTAATTATGACCTAAAAAGCGATTAGCCCCGTGTATGTCCCCGATTTGAAGTTTCGCTCTGATCTTATGAGAATGGACAGAGTCATTGTCAATGGTGACTTGTTCTATGACACACACATCACCCGTAAAAAAGCCCTTCAAATCCTTATGTGAATAGCGGCGATCTTTTCCAAAATGAAAATCATACCCCACCACAATCTTTTTTAAATGGGGAAATTGCATAAGCAGATAGGCTACAAATTCTTTACCCTCTAAATGACGAATTTCATCAAGAGGATAATAGACTATTGGATAATGAGTGTATTTTTCCCGCTCGCACCCAGGAGTCAGGTTCGCATACCCCGTCTCGATAACTACGATCGCCCCATGTTCTCCCAATTGGTTAAACAACTGCTGATGCCCGATATGCATCCCGTCAAATCCGCCGATGGCGATGGAATCAACCTTTGATAAAGCCATAACACGTTTCCTGATTTCCCTCTTTGCCCGCGATGTGTGCAATCTCTTTGGCAATGAGTTTCCATCCCAAAAGCGAGCAGGTATCTTCAAATTTAATCATCGCTTTTCCGATTGCGCTGTTATCTTTGACAACCCCGTTCTTGTCCCGTTTTACTTCGCGTCCTACTTGAAACTGCGGCTTGAAAAGAATCACGACATAGCGTGCACTTAGTCGGTCAATGGACTCAAGTACGAGTTCCAAGGGAATAAAAGCAACATCACACGTCACAATATCATATGTTTTTTCAGGGTTAAAATTACGGATATCGGTATTTTCAAACACCGATACTCTCTCATCACTGCGCAAGGATGGATGAAGCTGATCACTGCCTACATCAACGCACGTCACATGTGCAACTCCCTCTTCCAAAAGGACTTGGGTAAATCCTCCCGTACTTGAACCGATATCCAATGCATTCAATCCTGTTAAATCCCACTGGGTAAAAGGCAAAAAACCTTTGAGCTTGATCGCGGCACGGCTGACATACTGCGCATTGTCCGCCATTGTAACGCTCATCGTTTCATCCGCTTCAAATGATACTTTATCAATAATCTTCCCATCCACGCTCACTGCGTGGTCTTTTATCAACTGCTGTGCTTTATTGCGACTTTCCACTAATCCCAATTCAACCAAATAACTGTCTAATCTCATTTATTTTCCTCTATCATCTCTCTAAACTCACTCTCAGTGAGCAATGCAATCCCTAATTCTACCGCTTTATCATATTTACTTCCCGCATCTTCGCCATAAATGACAAAATCGCTCTTTTTTGAGACCGATGAGGCCACTTTTGCCCCCAATTCTTCGAGCATCGCTTTAATACTGTCACGCGGAACGCTCATCGCACCCGTTACCACAACCGTTTTGTTTTTGAACGGATTTTCTACAGCAACTCTTTTGATCGGTTCAACTGGGGAAAGTGCCTCTCGCAGAGCATCAATTTTCTCGCCATTGACCCGAACAAACTCCAGTACCGATTCGACCATCTCTACCCCGAAACCCTCTAACGCTAATATATCCTCGCCCACCGCTTTGTCAAATGCCGTCCCAAAAGCGGTACAGAGTGTTTTGGATGCCACTTCGCCGATATGCTCGATCCCCAAAGCATTGATAAAGCGCCAGCACTCGCACCCCTTTGCCGCTTGTATCGCATCCAAAAGATTTCGGCTCTTTTTCTCCTTGAACCCTTCCAAACTCAAAAGCTGTTCGAGTGTCAGACTGAAAAGATCAATCAGTTCGCGTACCAATCCCGCTTCATGCAGTGCCAAAACGATCTTGTCTCCTAACCCGTCGATATTAAGACACGGTTTGGAGGCAAAATAGATAATCGAGTTCACTACCCGCGCTTCACAACCCAAGTTTTGGCATTTGATCAATGCCCCCTCATCGAGCAGTTCGCTGTTACAAACGGGGCAATTTTTCGGTCGCTCGATCTCTATTTCACTCCCATCACGATCTGCTGTAATTACTTTTATAATCTTAGGAATAACATCGCCGCTTCGTAGGATAATCACTTTGTCCCCGATACGAATATCTTTACGGGCTATTTCGTCAAAATTGTGCAACGTTGAGCGTTCAACCGTCACCCCCTCGATGTCGACAGGCTCGACGATAGCCACTGGTGTTACAACACCGCTGCGTCCCACTTGATAGATCACCTCTTTGAGCGTCGTGAGTTTCTCAATCGCGGGAAATTTGTACGCCGCCGCCCAACGGGGATTTTTAACAGTATAGCCCAGTTCGTCTTGCACCGCGATGGAATCGACTTTGATCACCATTCCGTCCAACAGCATCGCAAAATCATCTCGCGCAACACGCATCTCATGATAAAATGTCTCGATCTCATCGGCACTGACACACACATGGGTCATATGAGGATTACGAAAACCTAACGCATACACCCATTCCATCCGTTCGCTTAGATTGGCAATGTCCAGAGTATTTGCGCCTATTCCATAAGGCATAAAGACGAGACGGCGCGATGCCGTGATACGGGTATCGAGCTGTCGTAAACTCCCCGCCGCCGCATTGCGCGGATTGGCAAACAGATTTTCCCCGCCCTTAAGCCGTTCTTCGTTAATCTTCTCAAAATCTTCTTTGAAAATCACCACTTCGCCCCGTATCTCTATGCGCTCTTGGTAATCGATGGTCAAGGGAATGCTCTGTATCGTCTTGGCATTTTGGGTAACGTCTTCGCCTATCGTCCCATCCCCACGAGTAATAGCCTGAACCAATCTGCCTCCATCATAGATCAGGTTCAAACTCGCCCCGTCAAATTTCGGCTCACTGTAAAACATCACATCGCCATACACTTTGGTAATCCGCTCGACCCATTTATCAAGCTCTTCTTTGTTAAACAGATCTTCCAAACTCCACATACGACTCAGATGCTGTGCTTTATCAAACTTATCCTGAGGCTGATCCCCTACGCGCTGTGTGGGTGAATCGGGGATGATTTCATCGGGATGCGCTGACTCATATGCTACCACGATATGATAAAGACGGTCATATTCTTCATCGGTCGTGATGGGGTCATCGAGGACGTAATAATGGTAGGAGTATTTTTTGAGTTGCTCTACGGCGCTTTTGTATTCGGTGTGGGTCATAGGCTATTCTCGTCTTTGTAATCTTCATATTTTGTCAATGCAAATACCTTTATCTCATCATCCGTGATCTTGTATATCACGGTCCACCCTTTAAAAATCAAATCGCGGATATTATCGTCATTGTAATAAATAGAGCGACGACAACGATAGGGAAAATCGCTCAAGCTTTGGCATTCACGCAAAATATCTCGACGAAACGTATGAGCTGCACTCTTTTTATCCTCGGCAATCTTCTCTATCACAAAACGCAGTTTGGCAATAAAAGCTGACTGAAGCTTAACGTTCATGTGATTCGATCACCCGTTGCAGATATGCGTCTACCTCTTCAATCGTAAAACTCCGTGAGTTCTCGCTACTTTCCAATGCTTTTTGAAGGTACTCTTTCTCGCTCAAAGTATTCCAATATCGATAATCACTAAGCTGTTCGTATTCAAGTGCACTTAGTACTACTGCTTCAGGTTTATTGTTTCGCAATACACAAATCTTATCGACTTCGTGATTTGAGAGTTTTGAAAGCACCGCTCCGAAGTTTTTCGCGACATCGGTCGAGCTCATCATTTCGTTAGATTTATAAGCTACCATCGTAATCTCCCGTGTAATTATACGGAGTATTATACATAAAAAACCATATATTCCTTTCTTAAGTTAATAACTTAAAAATTTCTCTATATCCGCCTCGATCTTCGCTGCGGCAGTCGTTGCTTTTTCAATGTATCGAGTTTTAAAATGGCGATCGAGCATTGGATCGGAATCGTAGTTGTTTAGAATCGAGTGATCAAACCATTGTGCGATTGCTGCTACATTGATGACTTGACCGCTCGTCCCGATCACTACAAGCATATCACACTCCTCAACCGACTCTTGAAGCTTCTCATACATCGGAGCCGCTTCCCCAAACATCACAACATTATGACGGATTCGGTCACTTTCACATCCCGGACACACGACTCCAACTTGAGACTCATACCCTATAGAAAAAACTCGTCCGCAATCCTCACAGCGCAGCTGTGTCAACGTCCCATGCAGATGGATCACCTCATCACAGCCCGCACGTTCAAACAGATCATCCACATTTTGCGTCAAAACATCGATTTGGTGCGGGTATTTGGCTTTTAAACGGGCCACCATCTCATGAGCAGCATTAAAAGATTTATCTTCCAGATCACGTCTTCTGGCATCGTAAAAATCGGCGACCAGTTTGGGATTACGCGCGAAACCCTCAACCGAGCACACTTCCATCACATCGTACTCTTCCCATAAACCGTCGGCATCACGAAAAGTTCGGATACCACTTTCGGCGCTGATACCTGCACCGCTTAAAATAAGAACTTTTTTCATTAATTCTCCTATAATAGAAATTATACTGCTGCTAGATTAATCGTAGGAAATATATAATGCGACAAAGGATCAGTACATGGCACTCGACAATTCATCGTATGACGCAATAGAGGATATCTACTAAGATGATAGAACCCTACTATCTAGGTTTGGCAGCCCAATTCATTCTTGCTGCCTCCATTATCCCTTATACGATCAGCATCTTTTTGGGTACCGTCAAACCCAACCGTATTTCCTGGTTCATCTGGAGCGTGATCGGTTTTTCCTTTTGGCTGATCACTCCCGAGGACGCTGATCAGGTCACCAAAATGCTCACCGTTATTTTTTGGATTAACCCCATGACGATCTTTGTATTGACCCTCTTCAAGGGTGAGTATATCAAACCGGACACACTTGAAAAGTTCTCTCTGCTCATAGGGCTCTGTGCCATCGTGGTTTGGCTCATCTTTAAAAACAGTTCGGGGGTCTTGCCTACTGTCATAGCCATAGCCGCAGATTTTTGCGCTCTCTTGCCGACACTGCGCTTTGTGATAACGGCTCCCGATGAGGAGACACCACTGGTATGGATCTGCTTTTTTCTGGGATCATTTATCGCCGTTTTTGGGATCGAACACTATACGTTGGAGAATATGTTGCTACCCGTCTATATGACTATCGGGTCCTTTTTGGTCGTTTTCCCGTTGATACGCTATCGAATCAGGATGAGAATTGGGATTCGACACTGGATCATCTGAGTTACCTGAACTTTGTTAAAACTCCATTTGAACTTCTTTTGATGTTTGAATGTAGAGCAAGACATTGGTAAAAGCATATTGATCCATCACTTCGATACCTTCTTCTTCGTACTCCAATAAATAGTCAAATCCGTCCAATTCAATGTTTTTGAGTTTCTTTAGATGAATAGTGTAGAGTAATAAATCAGCTAGATCACTGACCGGGATAAATTTTCTGAAATCTTTTTTGAATTCTCTGATGTATTTACTACCTATTGTTTCATTGGACATCAGCAGCATCCAAAGAATGATGTTATCTATTCTTTCAGGTGCATTCACTTTGTTTAAAAAACTCTCATAGAGTTCTTTGTTTTGAGCTATTTCTGCGAGCTGTTCATTGGCTTGTGTTATTAAAAAGTTGATTCTTTCATCACTGAGTTTATAATTTTTATACGCATCTAATACGGACTCTGAAATTTGATATGTGTGCACTGTTTCTCTTTTTGTTTGAATTATCTAATGAATGACATGGGAATCATATGACCCTATTCTTCATTTTTTTTCTTTTAATCGTTTCAATGCCGTTTTATACACCGCCATATCGTCCCGTTCACCGATCGCCATGATATGGATCAAAATTTCCTCTTCGATCACTTCATAGACGATCCGAATCTTCTTTTTTTCGGCATACATCTTTCGATACCCCGAGAGATCGATCCCGTTTCTATTTCCTAACTCCTCTCCTAACTCAGGAGAAACAGAAATTTTCACAAGCTGTTTAGCAACGCGTTCACGAACTCCATTATCCAACTCTAAAAACTCTTTTTGAGCTTCAGGATGAAATTTGAGCGTGTATGCCATTAGAGGACAATGCCCGCTTTTGCCATTACATCATTAAATGGGATATAGGACTCTTTTGGAGTTTCTTTACGTTCACGGATCAGTTCTGCCAAACCGATATGTTCTGCCATATCTGCTAATTCTTTTATACGCTCGTATTCATCAATACTTAGCATGACCGCTTCAGGGCGGTTATTTTTCATCACAGCAATTTTTTCGACACTGTGATGGGAAATTTTATCCAATGTTTGACGCAGTGTTTTGAGCAGATCAGTAACCGATACCATCTCTTCACGACTGTATGCGATCATAATTAATCCTTTGTAGTATTCTTCAAAGAATTATACAATGTTTTTATGGAATCTCTTATTGATAGACGATTATAATCCGCTTTTAATTGCTTCTTTAATGATTGGGGCAACTGTTTCTGGATTAATTCCACGTTCTTGACAATATGATGTTTGCAACCAAATTGAAAGTTGTTTTTGCCCTTTACTAGCATTACATCCGCAACAGCAAAGAGCAATATTTTCTCTCGTAATAATTTTAGCATCGTTAATAATATGTTCCCAGCTGGCGGCTGTTTTCTTTGAAATTTTGGTAGGTGTAAATTCTGCACTGCAATAAACACAACACTTGTCTCGTTCACGCACCTCTTTTTCAAGCCATGCTGGGATATTCCAATTATTTGCCACTATCTATACCTTGTTATATTTTTCTTATAATCGTACTATCTTCACACCAAAGCCACCCAAATGCTGAGGAGCATCGGTGAAACTTTTAACACTAGGATGGACTTTCAAAAACTCTTTGACGGCATAGGAGAGTTTTCCCGTGCCAATCCCGTGATAGATGATCACCTCATCAAACCCCTGCAAAAGCGCATCAGAGAGAAATTTATCCATTCTCTCGCACGCCTCTTCTCCACGTAAACCATGCAGGTCAAGCTTAAGACCGCTTTTTTGCTCAATTTGGGCGGTATGCGTTGTTTTGACTTTTTTCGGAAGATTACCAGAGGGTTTAAGATCAAAGAGTTTGACCCGCAACCGCATCCCCTCAACCTCGATCATCGCATCTTTGCTTCCGATACTCACGATGGTTGCACGTTGATTACGATATTTCACCGTTTGCCCTACCGTAAAGACGATCGGCTCAGGTTCGCCGATCTTAAGAGGTTGATCTTTGGGGATCATCGACGCCGCTTTGTTCATCTGACGGTGGATGGCGGCCATATCCATGCCTCGTGCGGCCTCTTTAGCCTCATTGGTCGCTGCATCGTACAGTGCACGCAGGCGGTTTTTCTCGGAATCAAGTTCACTGCGCAGGTTTTCACGTGCCTCTTTGAGTGCGAGTTCTTGTGATTTGAGCGATTCCAAGCGCTCATCCACCTCTTTGTTCTTTATTTTTAAGGCACGTTCGAGTTCACTTCCACGCTCTATAAGGACATTGAGCTTTTCATGGTTCTCACCATACAGCACTTTTGCACGGCTGATGATGTTTTGGTTGATACCGTAGCGTGAAGCGGTCTCGAAAGCATAACTCTTTCCGATCACGCCGTTTAAAAACTCATAAGTCGGAACACGGTGTTCTTCATCATAGATCGCCGCCAACAGCTCCACATCATCACGATCCGCCATCAATGCGGCAAGGCGTTTGTGGTGAGTGGTGACAATGATCTTCTGCCTCCGCTTGATCAGATCATCCAACACTATCGCAAACAGTGCTGCCGCCTCGTCGCTGTCGGTTCCGAGTTCAATCTCATCTACTCCAACAAGAGCATTTTTATGCTCAAACAGATGGCTGAACTGCACCATCCGTCCCGCAAACGTCGAAATATCATTGCCCACATTTTGCGGGTCATCGATCACCGCTTCAATGCGTTTAAAACCGCCGATGTGCGATTTATGGGCATTGAGCTTCATCGGAATGAGATATTTGGCCATCGCACACGCGCTGAGGATCGATTTGAGCAGCATCGTTTTACCACCCGCATTGACCCCTGTAATCATCAACAAATTGCCTTTAAACTGCACACTGACAGGTTTTGGCTTGTGCAAAGCAGGATGAGAAAACTCTTCGAGGATGATCTTGTTATCACTTTGCGGTTTTAAAATCGCATACCCTTTGGAACGGGCAAACAAAACACGCGCTTGATAATGGTCAAACCGTTCAAACTCACGGTCAATAAACCCGATAAACGGGGTCAACGGTGAGAGTTTAGAGGAAAATTTCTTGGCATATTCGTAGAGCTTGGCTTCACGATCCTGCATCACATGGCGCAACTGCTCTTTGGAGCGTAAGATCGCATCGGGAGCGACGTAAAAAAATCCCCCTGCCGTACGACCTATCACCGCTCCCTTGAACACATGGTTGAATCCCCCGCGCAGCAGCAGACACTCTTCATCATTGATGTAGTGCACTTGGGTATCGACGAGGTATGGGGCTAGTTTTTGGATATATAAGAGCCGTTTCATCGACTCGCTTATCTCCGTCTTGATCGCCTTGATCCGCTGTGCAATACGGTGCAATTCTTCATCGCGTGATTCGATAAATTTTCCTGTCTCATCGAAATAGTCGTCAATCTCATTAAACGGTTCTGGAATCTGGATCGTCTCCATCCACTCCCCGATCAACCCTGCAAACTCACGATTACGAAGGGTACGGAAATAGCGGACTACTTTAATAAGCTCAAAGATATCCTCAAACCGCAAAACACCCTGCTTTTTGAGATGGTTGATGATGGTTTCAAAGGAGATACTTTTTGAGGGAGCTTTGAATTCCAGCAAATCCAATGCTTGGATAAAACGATAATGGCGTTCTTGATCTCCTGGGATAGCGACATTTTGCGCACGTGAGAAAAAATGCTCTAGCTCATAGAGGTGAGGCAGAAGATCGAGCTTTCCGAAAAGCTCGGCAAGATTAGGAGAAAGAGCGGTCATTTACACTCTGACGCACTAAAAATTTGGTTGGGATAACGAGAGTTTTTGTTACCGATAAAACTTTGCGTTCCAACACTGTAACCAAATGATTTATTATCAACGTTTATTCCGTTGCATCGTAATGTTTCGCCATTGGTGTATTTAAGCTGCATCTCATTGATATGTTTGCTTTCCAAGTCTTTCATAATATTATAAAGAACTGCATTGGCAATGATCAAGCTCAAGAGCAAAAGAGTAATCCACTTTTGACGCCATGTCAATGCGGTAAAGTAGTGCATCCAAACAAAGACAATGATAACGATACTAAACCAGAGCAAATATCCCATTGTTTACTTGATCCCCCGTAATTGATAGGTCAAATCCCCTGCCCCAAAGCCGACGATCAAATCTTTATCATACGTTGCATATACCGTATCGCCGATAATCACTTGGATCGTATCGCCCTCGCGATGAAGTTTGTCTGCCAAAATGAGGTTATAACGAGAAAATTCGCCGCCAAAATCAATATCTCTAGGTTCTTCACCTGCACGCCATACAGGGAGAATGACCAACTCGTCCACCCCTTCAAAACACTCAATAAACGCTGGTAGATTATCAATGGTACGTGAGTATTTATGCGGCTGCCATATCGCGATAACACGGTTAAATTCTTTGAGTTTTGCATAGGTTGTCAGCGACTGCATGGTCGCTTTGATCTCGGTTGGATGGTGGGCGTAATCGTCGATGATGACCCGATCAGAGCCTTTAAAAATCACGTCAAAACGCTTTTTAATCCCTCGAAAATTGAGCAGATGGACACGGATAGAGGCGATACTCATCGTCTGTGCCGCAGCCATGATCGCCAATGAGGCATCCATTGCGATGTGTTCCCCAAATCCCCATACTTCAAACTCGCCAAATCCCTTGAGATGAAAACGGGTGTACGGTTCATCATCGATGAGAGTATAGGTAATATTCGTAATATCAGTACTTGGATACAGTCGCAACGCATCACAGGTCAATGTCGCCATAAACGGATCCTCGGCATTGATCACCCGTACGCTTCCCATCTCTATAAAACGTTTATAAGCATTATGGAACTCATCAATGTTGTAATTGTAGTATTCCATGTGCTCAGGCTCGGCATTGGTGACAATCGAACAGTACGGATTGGAGTTCAAAAAGCTTCCATCGCTCTC
Organism: Campylobacterota bacterium; assembly: GCA_023379705.1. Classification (GTDB taxonomy): domain Bacteria; phylum Campylobacterota; class Campylobacteria; order Campylobacterales; family Sulfurimonadaceae; genus Sulfuricurvum. Next base: position 17,635 of record JAMCPS010000148.1, on the reverse strand, counting down.
ATCGGCTTCAAACAGCAATACATCGGTACTGCCATCGTATCGGACATTTGAGCCGAATCCTTTGGATTCCGCACCGATAATGGCGCTTCCGTCCATAATCGCCGCCAAGATTGCCGTGGTCGTACTTTTACCATGCGCACCGCACACCGCATACACTTTTTTCTCACTCAAAATTTTTAAGAGTGCATCACGACGATGGAGGACTTCTATCCCGCGGCGATGGGCTTCAACGATTTCAGAATTGGTTGGTTTGATAATCGCTGAATGAATCACCAGTTCACAATCATCAGGAATATTGGCCGCGTCATGTCCGATATACACCGTAATCCCGCGTTTGTGCAACAACTCGGTGATATGAGTCTCTTTCATATCTGATCCGCTCACATCATGACCGCTAAAACGCATGTATTTAGCCAACCCTGAGATACCGATTCCGCCGATTCCGATAAAATGAATTTTCATTCTGTTTCTCCTGTTGTTTCAATGCATTTTTTAAATTCATTAATATAGAAGCTTCCACTCTCCTGCGTCGCCTTCATGTCCACGTATTCATCGATAAAATCATCAAACGGAATTTTTGCATCACACGCCGCACGGTGCATTTTCATCGCCTCGTTAAAGGGCTCATCTTTGCTTAATCCGCCGATTACTTCAAAAAGGGCACTCGCATCATGAGTACTTCCCGCACTGTAATGCTCAATCGCGTACTCATACAAGGCTCGAAGCGTGGCAAAATCCTGAACCTCGTTCATGTCCAAACGCTCCAGATTTTCCAGTGCATTGGTCATCCGTTCCAGTGCTAAATCCAATATATTGGCATAATAGGCCATCAATGTTTCATCATCAAACACTTCATGCGCCTGTGCTTCAAGAACATACAGTGCCGCTATATCTCCTGCTGCTTGTGCGTTATAAATCTTTTCCTTGAGCTCATCCATTGAGTGCCTCCTTAAGTCGCATAAGCGCTTGAATTGTTTTGGTCGTTTCCTCGACTAACGCGATACGGATATACCCTAACCCAGGATTTTCGCCCTGTGCATTATCACGTGCTAAAAATTCTCCAGGGAGGACTTTTACGTTATAGTCACGATAAAGACGTTGTGTAAACTCCAGTGCATTGGGAACTTTTAGCCACACGTAAAACGTCGCATCCGATGTTTCTACACCCAATATCTCGCGTGCCGCTTTAAAATTTTGAGCATATACATCACGTGCCACTTGGACGTGTTCATCATCCGCCCACGCCATTGCCGCAGCCGCTTGCAGAGGCAACGGTGACGCACATCCCACATAGGTACGGTATTGAGTATACCCTTTTAAAATCACGGCATCCCCTGCGATAAATCCGCTGCGCAATCCCGGGGCGGAAGATCGTTTGGAGATAGAATTGATCACGAGGACATTTTTAAAAGAGGTATTCCCGACATGTACCGATGCTTCGAGCAATGATGGAACTTTTTGAGCCGTATAAATTTCGCTGTAACATTCATCGTTAATAAGACAAAAATCATGTTTAAGGGCAAGCTTTACCCATTCGCCCAACTCTTCAACCGACAATACCGAAGCAGTCGGATTGTTGGGGAAATTGAGAATAACCAAATCACAAACAGCCAGTTCTTCTTCATTGATCAAAGGTTTAAAGGCATTGTTCTGAGTTAGATTAAGATGAATCACTTTGGAACGTGACGCGATTGCCGCACCCTCATAGATCTGGTAAAATGGATTGGTGTACGCCATCACCGGCTCTTTTTTATCAAACAGATAATATTGTGGAAAATTAAAGAGCACTTCACGTGTTCCAAAACTGCTAATAAGCTCATTGGGTTTTAATTCCACGCCAAAACGGCTCTTGACAAAACCACGCATCGACTCATTGAGATACGATTCACCCGCTGTTTTTGGATAACGGCGCAGCTCTTCGGAATGCATAGCCAGTGATTTTTGAATAAATGCCGGTGTCTCAAACTGCGGCTCACCAATGGTAAGGGCGATAGGCGAATAGGCGTCATTGGGGGTAATTCCCTCTAAAAGGGAGGTCAATTTTTCAAAAGGGTACGGTTCAAAGTGCAAAGGACGGTCTTTAATATGAGATAAATAGTCTCATATTATAACGATTTTTTACTTATCTTCTTTCCCGCTGCTGATAGATTCAAATCGTTTGAGATTGTAGCCGTCGATAATCATGTAACGTGATTTTGCCATCAACGGTTCCGTAGACTTAGCATGATGATGATCGATTGAAAATGCCATCTCGTATCCTGCTTCTTTTGCTTTTACCAAAAGATCTTCATCATAGATACCAAACGGCCATGCGAGATACTTGATCCCATGCCCCATTTTTTTCTCCAAAGTCGCTTTGGATTTATACAATTGCGCGTGTACCGATTTTTCGTATTCTTCTTTTGAAAGCATTTTCTTTTCACGTTTGAAATTCGGATGCCAATAGGTATGTGACTCTACGTGAAACAACTTTGTCGCCTCAAGTTCCCGTAACTGATCCCACGTCATCGCGTATTTGGCATTGGAGATCGCACTTGGATAGATAAACAAGGTTACAGGAACCTTATATTTTTTAATAATAGGAGCCATATCACTGTAGACACTTTTGTGACCATCATCTGCTGTTATAACAATTGATTTAGCAGGGATCGATTTGATCTGACCCTTGAGATAACGCGCAGCAGTATCCAGAGGTATTACTGTATAGCCATTTTTAATGAGCCACTCCACCTGAGCCGCAAAATCTTTTGTTTTTATGGTCATTGAATCTTCGACCTTATCGCCACAACGATGATAACACAACACAGGAATACCCTGTGCTGCAGAGACAGGAACAGACAACCACAAGGTTGCCAACAAAGCTAGAGGAGAAAGTAAGGATTTAAACGCCACGACAAATACTCGATTCTTTAATAAAATAGACCGTAATTATATACTATGAAATAGAGAATCCAAATCCAAACAGATAAGCAAACACCTTTACAAGATACAAAGCTTACTGATTTTATTCATAATCACCATAAAAAACAAAGCTAAAAAAAGACAACAGTTGGTAAACTGACTAAAAAAAGTAAAAAAAACTCTTTGTAATTTGATAAAAATACCCCATTTTACGCATTCTAAAAGAAATTTATACCCTCTAAGATCCCTGAAAATAGGGAATCTCAGTGAATTTATAAAAATAATACGCAAATCTCTTGACAAAACTATTGGCTGAGTGTATACTTCCACCATATTTTATTAAGGAGTCACACATGATGAAAATCGCCCTTGCTATGCTTTTAGCTGCAATGTTTATTGGATGTAGCAAAGAAGAAGCTACTACTGAGGTAGCACCTGCTGCAACTGAGGAAGTAGCACCTGCTGCTGAAGCTATGCCTGCTGACGCTGCTGCTGTTGATGCTGCTGCTGACGCTGCTGCACCTGCTGAAGCTGCTGAAGCTGCTGCACCTGCTGCTGCTGAAGAAGCTGCTAAGTAATTAGCTCTAGCGATAAGTTTTGCACCTCGGTGCAAAACGAGTCACTTTCCCTCATTTATCTTCTCAATCAAAAAAAATAAACTTAAATATCATATTCATAGTGTACAATTATCCTAAATAAATAGGAGAACTGCATGAAAACCATTCTGCCATTAATCTGTACCCTCTTTTTAGTTGGATGTAACGATACTGCACCCGTTCAAAAGGCCCCTTCCGTTGAAAATACCAAGGTAATAACACAAGAAGTCAATACAACTTCTTCAGATACACCACAAGCTGCTGTTGTTCCAGAGACAACTCAACCCATAACTGCCCCAACTAAAGCAGAGTCAACCCCAATAGTTGAATCAAAACCTGTAGAAAAACCTGTTGATAAGATTAAAACCGAACCTAAAAAACCTTCTGTTCCAAAAGTAGTAAAAGAAGTGAAAGCAGAAGTAAAAGAAAAACCTGTACAAGCAGATGCAAGTGCTCTGTATGGAGAAAAATGTGCCTCATGTCATGGTGCTAAGGCAGAAAAACCTGCCTTAGGGAAGTCACAGGTAATTGCAGGATGGTCAGCTTCTCAGGTCGAAGATGCTTTACATGGATATCAATCAGGCAGCTACGGAAAAGAGATGAAAGCCCTTATGGTAGGACAAGCTAAATCATTGAGTGCTGAACAGATCAAATCTCTAGCCAAATATATTTCAACACTCTAAATTATTCATTTGATTGGGGGAGCATGAACTTTTGAGTCATCAGTTCTCCCTCTTCATTGAAAAATAGATACGAAAGCTGGTCTTTTTTAACCGAAAGTCCAGCCAAATAACGTAATGCAAGATTCGCTTGAAGAGAAGCAATGTGCATGACGATAGGTGCCGCAATACCTGCTGGAGTTTTTTGAGTAATTTTAAACAATTCCGTAAAAGAAGCCTTCTCAAAAAAACACACTTGGCCATTAAATGCTTCTACTGACCCATAAACCCATGGTTTTTGTATTTTCTTCGCATAGGTATTAATAGCTCCGCGCGTAGGCAGATTGTCTGTCGCATCAATTATAAGATCAACCTCAATTTCTTTAAGGGCAAACTCTTCAAAATTACATACATGCGCATAGCTTTTAACATACGGGCAACGCTCTTGGATAAGCTGTGCCGTTATGTCTGCTTTAAATTTATTCTCATCGCCCATCTTAAAAGCGATTTGACGGTGAATGTTATGCAAACTTACCGTATCAAAATCTACCATATGAATCTCACCGATTCCAGATGCACCCAAAGCAAATGCCAGTGAAGAACCTAAACCGCCGCTGCCGATGATAACAATACGCTTACTTTGTAACAAAGTTTGCGTCTCCTCGCCCCATAACTGTACTTGTCTGTGAAAATAGTGCATCATGAAAGTATTCTCCGTTTTTTAAGCGCTTCGTTAAAGCCCCATCCTTTTCGAGCTTCGCGAAGCATCTTTCGATCTAAATCGACTATCAATAACTCTTCCGTATTACCCAAATCACTCTCAACATCTCCATCAGGAGTAACTAACATCGAATCACCGTAAAACTTCCATGCATGCGCTTCATCATGATATTCACCCACACGGTTTGCTCGCAGTATGTAACAATTGTGCGTAAACGCTCTGGTTTTAATCAGCTCACGCCATCGGTTATGTGATTCAAAAGTAGATGCACTGGGCAACAAAATAACATCAACACTTTTACTGTTAATCATATCCCACATTGGATCAAAATGAATTTCAAAACCGCCCATAACAGCAAATTTAAAACCATTTATTGAAAACATCATTGGCGGTTTAACGGGCTCTATTGGATTGGCAAAAAATGTCTCTTCATTCCAATGAGGATAATTGATCAAAAATTGCTGCGGATAATACGTGACACTGCGTCCGCTGATTTTAGCAATCATTTTACAGCACTCTTTTTTCTTAACTGTCACAATAGGGGCTATGAAAACCATCTCATATTTAGCCGCAAGCGCTTTGAGTGTTTCGATTTGATGAGTACTTTGTTCAGCGATCATCGAAATGGGCGTATTCACTAGCTCTTTAAAAAAAGGGTTGAGAAGGTATTCTCCCAAAAGCATCAGCTTAACCCCTTTTTGGTGCGCTGCTTTTGTGTAATTTTCCAATGTTCTGCTTCCCATTCCAATGGAAGGAAGCTGTAAAATGGCGCAGCGCATTATTGATCCTGATTTTTAATGATTTGAATTTGCAACTGCGCTTGCTCCAACATCTTTTCAGCAATTTTGAGCTCATTCATTCCGGCTTCGTATGCCTTGACACTTTCATTCATTGGAAGTGCCGGATCCATGAGTTTTTCTAAAATTGCTTTTGCATTGGTAATTTTATCTTCAAAACTTTCTTCTTCTAACATAGTGCATCCCTTACATACTGATCAATTTTATCAATTTCAACTAAAAAAGCATCATGCCCATAATCACTTTGTATCTCAATATAATCCACATTTTCTTTTCCGCATGCTCTCATGGTTGTTGCAATATGCTCCATTTCTGAGGGTAAAAAGAGGAAATCTTTTTCAAATCCCACCAAATACAGTTCAGACACGATTTTATCCAAAGCTTCTTCCAACGAGTCAAACCCTCGAGAAAGATCATGAATATTAATCGCTTTTGTAATGTATAAATACGACAACGGATCAAACCATTTTGTAAAATTATACCCATTGTACTCCAGATACGACTCCACCTGAAACTTTCCAAACAGTTCAAACAAACCATCTGTCCGCTTGTATTCACGTCCAAATTTTCGTTCCATCGACTGAGGTGATAAAAAGCTTATATGTCCTGCCATACGTCCGATCGCCATCCCGCTGAGACCATTTTCTTGGATGGATTTTGGATCATAGTATCCATTTTTAAACTCAGGATCTTTAAGTATCGCTTCTTGGGCTACTTTGTTAAAAGCAATCGCCCAGGCTTGTGTAGCATGTGTGGTCGCCATGGCAATAATTTTTTTTGCAAAATTAGGGAAAAAGACACCAAAGGCCAGTGCCTGCATCCCTCCCATTGATCCTCCGATAATAGCGTGCACTTCATGAATACCCAAACGATCAAAAAGTATTCGTTGTGCTTTAACCATATCTAAAATACTCACTACCGGAAATTTATAGCGGTACGGTTCATTATACGGGTAATGCGGGGACATAGGACCTGTTGAACCAAAACAGCTCCCGATGACATTGGCACAAATCACGAAAAAACGGTCGGTATCCACCGCTTTTCCCTGACCTATCAAACCGTCCCACCATCCGTGTTTATTGTCACCTTCATACGCCCCTGCAGCATGGTGTGAACCTGTGAGGGCATGACAGACAACGATCACGTTGTCTTTTGCCTCGTTTAGCTCACCGTATGTTTCATAAACAATATCGTACGGTTCTAAAATACGCCCGCTCTCCAAATACAGAGGGTTTGTAAAATGTTCCGTTTTTGTTTGGAGATTTAGCATAGGTCTCTTTACGCGTCCAATGCCTGTTTCAAGTCAGCAATTAAATCGTCACAATCTTCCAATCCTACGCTTAAACGGATCAAACCTTCACTCACGCCTGCTTTTTTCAACTCATCTGGACTTAGTTGCTGATGTGTTGTAGAGGCAGAATGGTTGATGATCGATTTACTGTCTCCGATATTAGCTACGATAGAGAAGATATTAACATTATCCAGTACTTTTTTTGCCATTTCAAAGTTTTCTACTTCAAAACTCAACAATCCACTCGCCCCTTTGCTCAGATATTTCTGTGCATTGGTGTGGCTTTTATCACTTTTAAGCAACGGATAGTTCACTTTTTTTATACGAGGATGATTCTCAAGCCATTGGGCAATACTTAACGCACTTTGAGAGTGTTGCTTCATCCGTAATGACAACGTCTCAACCCCTTGAATAAACAACCACGCATTAAAAGGACTTAAGACTGCACCCGTATCACGCATCAATATCATTCTGGCTCTAAAGGTAAACAATATACCGCTCACAACAGAATCAGCAAAAACCAATCCATGATAACTTACTTCGGGTGCGTTAAAATCGGGATAACGAAGGTTTCCTTTGATTTTTTCCGCAAGATTCTTTCGCTCTACGATCAATCCGCCAATTGCAAGCCCTTGCCCTGTAGTATATTTACTTGCACTGTGAACGACAACATCCACTCCCAATAATAATGGCTGACATAACATAGGGGTCGCAACGGTGTTATCAACGATCGTAAGAATATTATGTTTGTTTGCTATTGCTATCAATACATCAAAATTTGGAACATCGATACTTGGATTCGTAATGCTCTCAAAAAATAGACATTTGGTGTGATCATCCACCAACCCTTCAACAGTATCAGGTGAATGAATATCAAAGAAACGAGCTTCAATCCCCAATCGTTTTAATGTTTGAGAAAATAGAGTAACTGTTCCACCGTAGAGTTGATTGGCAACGATAATATTATCACCGGCTTGTGCGACATTGAGAATGCTATAAAATATCGCACTCATTCCACTGCTTACAGCTAATGCACCGCTTCCACCTTCTAAAACGGCAAATCGTTTTTCCAAAACTGCTGTTGTGGGGTTGCCTACTCGAGTATAGACGTTATCGGTCCCTTGTTCTAGGTTAAAACTACTCGCCGCAAAATCGGTACTCCCAAAATCAAATGCCGTACTCATGTACATAGGTACTGCCATTGTTCTTTGACCGTCTTTTTCGTAGCCAGCGTGGAGTGCTTCTGTTTGTAATTGCATGTTTACCCTTTCTATTTAAACGTGGTAGTTCGGTGCTTCTTGTGTGATGATAACATCGTGTACGTGTGATTCTTTTAGACCTGCACTCGTAATTTCAACAAATTCTGCTTTATCCCAAAACACTTCAATACTCTCAGACCCGCAATATCCCATTGACGAGCGCAATCCGCCCATCATTTGATGAACGACAGCAGAAATAGTTCCACGATACGGAACACGTCCCTCGATCCCCTCTGGTACGAGTTTATCGGCCGCAGTACCTTCTTGAAAATAACGATCGGTTGAACCTTTGGTCATCGCACCAATAGATCCCATTCCTCGATACGATTTATATTGACGTCCCTGGAACATAATTGTATCACCCGGAGATTCTTCCGTACCTGCTAGTAATGAACCCGCCATAATCGCGCTAGCTCCAACAGCTAATGCTTTGGCGATGTCACCCGAATAACGTATACCGCCATCCGCAATAATAGGTACCCCGTGTTTACGGCCAACAGCAGCACATTCATCAATCGCAGAGATTTGAGGAACACCCACACCTGCAACAATACGCGTAGTACAAATTGATCCCGGTCCGATACCAACTTTAACACCGTCTGCACCTGCATCAATCAATGCTTGAGTCGCTTCTGCTGTCGCTACGTTTCCGGCAATGATTTCAATAACCATCTGTTTTTTGATCGCTTTGACTGTATCTAAAATCCCTTTGGAATGGCCATGTGCAGAATCAAGCACCAATACATCAACGCCTGCATCCACCAAAGCTTGCGCACGATCAAGCTGACCCACACCGATCGCAGCACCTACACGAAGACGGCCGAAGTCATCTTTATTCGCATGAGGATATTCAATGCGCTTTTTAATATCTTTGATCGTCACAAGTCCTTTTAAATGGCCCTTGTCATCAATAATCGGCAATTTTTCGATCTTGTTTTTATGCATAATCTGTGCCGCTTCTTCAAGCGTAATTCCAGTAATCGCAGTAATCAGAGGCATTGGCGTCATTACAATATTTGCTTTTTTTGTAAGGTCTTTTTCAAAACGCATGTCGCGATTGGTTAGAATACCCAATAATTTATTGTGCGCATCCACAACCGGAACACCTGAAATACGAAACTCATTCATCAGTGATTCGGCTTCTTCAAGCGTTGCATCAGGATGTACAACAATCGGATCGATGATGATACCGCTTTCTGATTTTTTAACTTTTTTAACCTGTTTGACTTGCGTTTCGATATCCATGTTTTTATGGATAATTCCGATACCGCCCAAATGTGCCATAGCGATTGCCGCTTGATATTCCGTAACCGTATCCATTGCCGCTGAAACCATAGGAATATTCAGAGGGATATTACGAGTCAACATCGTTTGGAGACTAACATCTCTTGGAAGAACCTCAGAGTATTTTGGGATCAGAAGTACATCTTCAAACGTGAGTGCGCGTTTACGTATATTCATGATAGTTGTCCTTTAAGTTGAGTTTCGAGACTCAAAGCCCCGTTAAACAGAGTTTGTTCTGCATACGCAGCACCTATAAGCTGAAGCCCTACAGGCATACCATTTTCTGCCGTATCGACAGGTAGCGAAATTGCCGGAAGACCCGCAAGGTTGACCGAAATCGTATAAATATCGCTCAAATACATCTCAAGAGGATCATTCAAAGCACCAAACTCATACGCTGTACGAGGAGCTACGGGAGTCAAGATGAGATCTACTTCTTCAAAAATCTTATTATACTCTTCTTGGATCAACGAACGTACTTTTTGTGCCTTGACATAATACGCATCGTAATATCCAGAGGAGAGAACAAAGTTCCCTAACATAATACGGCGCTGTACTTCAGGACCAAAACCCTGTGAGCGCGTTTGTAAAAAAGTATCTTTAAGATTATCACCCTCAACACGGTTTCCATAACGAATACCGTCATAACGTGCAAGGTTTGTCGTAGCTTCCGCCGTTGCCGTGACATAATAGGCTGAAATATCGTACTTAGGGTCCATCAGCGTTTTTTCGATGATCGTGTGCCCTGCGTTTTTAAGTGCTTCTACCGCTTTTGTGTATGCTTTTCGTACATCCAAAGAAGCATCTTTTACATATTCAGGAACAATGGCAATTTTAAGTTTGACGTTCGCATCCAATTTATCACTGACCATTCCATCGTTACGCTCTGCGCTCGTTGAATCTCTTGGATCGTGTCCTTGAATTATATCGTACAATATTGCGGCATCTTCAACATTTTGAGTCATCGGTCCGATCTGGTCAAGAGAACTCGCATACGCACCCAAACCATAACGGCTTACACGCCCATAAGTGGGTTTCATCCCGACAATTCCGCAAAATGCTGCTGGCTGACGAATTGATCCGCCCGTATCGCTTCCCAATGCCGCAATCGCCAAACCTGCCGCAACTACCGCCGCCGATCCGCCTGAACTTCCGCCTGGGACACAATTATGATTACGAGGGTTAAGCGTTTTACCATAACAACTGCTCTCCGTCGTGGAACCCATCGCAAACTCGTCCATGTTTGTGCGGCCAAACGGGCTCAATCCATTTTCCATCAATTTTTCGATGACCGTTGCATTGTACGGAGCGATGTACCCTTTGAGAATATTCGATCCCGACGTTACCGACCAATCTTTTACTTGGATGTTATCTTTGATCGCGATGGGAATTCCCTCACCGATGTTTTCAACATCAATGTAACCGTTAAGCTCTGAATACGCCGCAATTTTTGCTTTGAGTTCCTCTTTGAGGGAAACAATCTCCTCTTTGGAGAGCTTTAATGCTTCTTTTAGGGTAATCAACTGTTCTCCTTTGTTCGTTTTGCATATCTGACCATTAAAATACCAACCGCTATAACTGCGAAAATAACGCCAATCGTTTCAATGATAAAACTCATTGGCACACTTTGCGTAACGTCGATCATACACCCACCACTGATGCACAACGCTCACAGACTGTCTCTTCGTCTACACTGTGGTATTTCCAACAACGCGGACATTTTGCTTTAGTAGCTTTAGCTACTTTAAATGTCCATCCTTCAACGTTAAATGTTCCTAGAATATCGTTCAATTCACATTTACACCATTTAGAGATCACTAAAAACTCTTCAATATCCGCTTTATTAAACATCGGGTGCATATCAGTAGAAATTACCAACTCAAGGGTATTTTTGATCACTTTTTCTTTTTTTAATCCATCAACAATTTCATTAAAAGACTCGCGAATAAGTTTTGCGCGATCTTCGGCCCAATCACTTTCTACCGGATCGATCGGACTGTAGGTAATGTCAAAAATATCGCTTGCATCCCCTTTTATAACTGCAGGAGCATTTTCAAAAATCTCATCTGCCGTGTAGGTCAAAATAGGTGCAATGAGTCCGAGCATTGAGCGGGCAATGATTGCCATAGCACTCTGACTTGAACGGCGTTCAATCGACTCTTTAGCATCACAATACATACGGTCTTTGGTAATATCGATGTACACACCGCTGAGTTCATTGACGATAAAGTAATTTAGACCGCTCATGCCATGTACAAAATTATATTCGCCAAACAATCTATGCGTTTCATCAAAAACTTCTTTTGCCTTTGCAACAATCCATTTATCGATCTCACCCATTTCACTGTACGGTACAATTGCGTCTAATCCATCAATGTTCGCCAGCATAATACGGAACGTATTACGCAGTTTACGGTACTGTTCTGATGTCTGCTTGAGGATATTACCTGAAATTTTCAGATCCCCTTGATAATCGCTCATCGCAACCCATAGACGTAAAATCTCTGATCCGTATTCTTTTAAGACACTGTCAGGAGCAACCACGTTACCCTTTGACTTGGACATTTTCTCGCCCTTTTCATCGACGGTAAATCCGTGGGTTAAAAGTGCTTTATACGGGGCTACGTGTTCGACTGCCGTACTGAGAAACAGTGATGATTGGAACCATCCGCGATGCTGGTCTGAACCTTCAACATAAAGATCAGCCGGATACGTTCCCGCATCGTAGTTACGTGATTTAAGCACTGCATTCCATGTCGAACCGCTGTCAAACCATACATCCAAAATGTCGGTTACTTTTTCCAAATCGTCCGCTTTATGAGGACATCCCGGATAAAGAAGTTCAGGAATACTCATCGAGTACCACGCATCACTGCCGTGCATCTCAAAAATCATCGCGGTAAAGTTAAGGACTTTCTCATCCAAAATCACTTCACCCGTCTCTTTGACACGGAAAAGTGCAATCGGAACACCCCAGTCGCGTTGACGGGAAATACACCAGTCAGGACGGTTTTCAACCATAGCATTGAGGCGGTTACGGCCTGTTTCAGGGTAAAAAGAAGTTTTTGCCACTTCGCCCAACGCGATTTCACGAAGCGTCTTTGATTCACCATTAGGCGTTCCATCGACACTGATAAACCATTGCTTCGTTGCACGGAAAATCAATGGAGTATGTGATCTCCAGCAATGCGGATACGAGTGGCGGAATTTGGATACTTTAAGGGCACTTTGACCCAGTAATTCAATAATCGGCTCATTGGCTTTGAAAATATGAGTCCCTACGAAACTTTCAGGATTCGGAAGCAGTTTTTCGGTAACGATCGTGTTGTCATAACATCCCGTCTCATCGACCGGCATAACTACTTCGAGATTGTAAACCAAACCAATGCGATAATCGTCTTCACCATGGCCCGGAGCTGTGTGAACACAACCCGAACCGTTTTCCATCAAAACGTGCTCGCCAAGTACGAGATGAGAACCGCGACCGTTAAGAGGATTGATAGCATAAAGGTTTTCCAGTTTTTTCGCTTCGATTTTCTGCACGACGGCGCCTGTGAAAACACCCTCTTCCAGCATCGCTTCGTACCGTTTTTCGGCGACGATGTAGCCATCGGCTGTGCGAACATAGACCTCTTCAGGATTGAGAGATATACCTGTATTCGCTGGCAATGTCCAAGGAGTTGTCGTCCAGATAACCATTGCCGCTTTACCTTCCATTCCTGCACGTATTTTTGCTTCATCGGAAAGCTCAAACGCGACATAGATTGAGTAATCTTCTTTATCTTCGTACTCTACTTCAGCTTCCGCCAGTGCGGTACGCTCAGCCCAGCTCCAGTAAACAGGCTTGGATCGCTCAATCAAGAGCCCTTTTTTCGCTACAGAACACAGTGTTCGGTAAATATTGGCTTCAAATTTATAATCCATCGTCAAATAGGGCTTATCCCAATCTGCTATCACCCCGAGCTTTTTGAATTCTTCACGCTGAATATCCACAAATTCACTCGCATGCGCACGGCAAAGTTTGCGCACTTCTGCCTTGCTCAAAAGCTCTTTTTTCTGTTTTCCGCCCAGCTTTTTTTCGACTTGCTGCTCGATTGGCAAACCGTGGCAATCCCAACCCGGAGTAAAACGGACCGATTTACCGTTAAAATAATTGTATTTGACGATAATGTCTTTGAGAATTTTATTGAGTGCATGACCTATATGGGTATGTCCATTGGCATAAGGGGGACCGTCATGCAGGGTAAAGGTCGGTGCACCTTTGCGGTTGGTCTTCATCTTGCCATAAACATCTTTGGCGATCCACGCAGCATAACGCTGCGGCTCATTGTTAACCAAATTTCCGCGCATCGGAAACTGTGTTTGAGGTAGTAGGAGGGTATCTTTATAATCCATCTCATCCCTTAAAATATGCGTATAAAAGTGGCAGATTATAGCGGTTTGGGGATTAATTTTTGCTGTCATATGGACAGCTATGCTATACTGTTCCAAATTTATTACCGGAAAAAGCATGAAACGGGATATCATTTTTGTTGGCAATCGACTCACCCTCAACGAGGCATACGAACGCTACATCTTACGAACACTTAAATCAACTCTGGCTGCGATTGATTCTATTTCTTATTTTGACGAATCGGACAAGGGGCTATTCCTCCATCTTGAAGAACTCCTCAAACACGAATCAAAAGTTATCATCATCACTACTAAAAGCACTTTTACGATCGTCGGAAAACTGCTAAGCACCGTTACGGCCGATAATCAAATCCTAAAAGACCAAATGCTTATCCCCTCTCGCGCCAGTATCTTGGAAAATGGCAGTTATTTACTCAACTACAATTCTTCGGATATCAATGTTATTCAAGCACACGAAGGTAAACCACTTCCACAAATCTTGATCGAAGATGAACATCGCAATGCCGTCATTCATATTTTTAACGAAGATATTTCCAGTGCTCAGACCCTGCTGGAACCCTTATCCCAAACCTTTGATGTTCGATTAGAGTTCAGTGAATTGGTTGATGGATGGCTTAAACTCAAAATACACACACGCAAGCACGGTAACCTCGCTCAATTTATCGCTTCCACCAAGGGGCTTATGAGCCATAAAGTTATCACAGCAGGAGACATAGCCTCCTTCATCATTGAGCGCCTCCATAAAAATAACAAAAAAGTTTCTTTCGCTGAGAGTTGCAGCGGTGGCCTACTTGCCTATTATTTTACGTCGCACAGCGGTGCTTCATCAATATATGAGGGGTCGTTAATCACCTACGATAACGTCCTCAAAGCCAATTGGCTCGCCGTAGACGATGAATCGCTCGAAACTCATGGTGCCGTGAGTGCAGATGTGGTCAATCAGATGTCTGAGGGAGCCATGAATGTAAGCTATGCCGATTATGCTCTCGCAATAAGCGGAATAGCAGGACCGACAGGAGGAACCGATACGAAACCTGTAGGAACCGTTTATATCAGCGCACGCTCTAAAACATCCGTCCACACAGAGCGGTTTATGTTTCATGGAGACCGTCGATACATTCAAGAACAAAGCGTTTTAATGGCCGTCAAGATGCTTATTAACAGCGACAGAGAATTGTTTTTTGCCCATTGAGACATTTTAGCTTGACAATAAAGCTCGTTTCCCCTATAATTTCGCCCTCCCAATCACCGTTTGTATGATGATTGAAGAGGTCCCGTTAGCTCAGCTGGTAGAGCATTTCACTTTTAATGAAGGGGTCGATGGTTCGAATCCATCACGGGACACCATGTGTAGTCGATTGACCCTTTCGTCTAGTGGCCAAGGACACTATCACTTCATGGTAGGAACAGAGGTTCAAATCCTTTAGGGGTCGCCATTTGTTCAAATAGAAGACATGGGAGTTTAGCTCAGTTGGTAGAGCGCTACCCTTACAAGGTAGATGTCACAAGTTCGAGTCTTGTAATTCCCACCATTAGTCAAAATGTGCAGCCGTAGTTCAGTTGGTTAGAACGCCTGCCTGTCACGCAGGAGGTCGCGAGTTCGAGTCTCGTCGGCTGCGCCATTTTATTTTTATTACTCTTCGGGAGTTTAGCTCAGTTGGTAGAGCGCTACCCTTACAAGGTAGATGTCACAAGTTCGAGTCTTGTAATTCCCACCATTATTTAGTTGTGCAGCCGTAGTTCAGTTGGTTAGAACGCCTGCCTGTCACGCAGGAGGTCGCGAGTTCGAGTCTCGTCGGCTGCGCCACAATTCTACATCCCTCTTAATTTTCCAACTTTCTATGTTACCATTCATCTATGAAACTTAATTATTTACTTTTTTTATTTTATATCGTCATATGGGTATTCTTAGCCATTGATCCATCCTATCGTGATGACTGGTGGCTTGAAAATATTCTCGTTTTTATTGCAATTCCGATAATTTTCTGGTCTGATAAACGTCTCCATTTTTCACCTATGAGCTTATGGATGCTCTTTATCTTTTTCATATTGCACAGCATCGGTTCACACTACACGTACAGTGAAATGCCATGGTTCTCACCCGTCACTGAGCTATTTGGCTTTGAACGTAATCATTATGATCGGCTTGTCCATTTCTTATTCGGATTTCTACTCTTTTCCCCACTTTATGAACTTTTCAGCTCTTTTTGGACGTCAAAACGAACAGCATTGATTGTCACTTTTCTCTTTCTTATCGCCTCGTCGGGAGTATATGAAGTCATAGAGTGGATCGCAACCGAAATGACCAATCCAGAATTGGGAACGGCGTTTTTAGGGACGCAGGGAGATGAGTGGGATGCTCAAAAAGATATGGCGCTGGGGCATTTAGGTACTATTTTGGCTTTTTTATTCTGCTATAGAAAGAAAACCGATAATCCCATTTAATGAGTGGCTATTGTACCTTTAGGATACACTTTTTTAACCGGCTTTTTTTGACTGACATTGCTGTCTACTGCAAAAACCAAAGTAACTAACATAACAAATGCAACTGCATATTTCATTTTTCACTCTCCTTTTTATCAAATGTATTTTACGAACAGCACGAACCGCCACCGCAACTTTTTTCTTTCTTCTTAAACCATCCACTGACAAAATGCCAAGCAATGAGACCTAACATAATAATCGCGCTGCCTTGCTGTATCCAACCATGATGTTCGTGCATATCCGTATACATCTCGATACTTAAAGTGTCAAACCCCATATCAATCAAAGCTCCAAATAAAATACTTCCTCCTACAATAACACCCAAATAAATCAAGAGAGCCCGCATCCCCAGCATCGATTTAACCACACTCATCGTCACGGTATTCGTCGCAGGTCCAGCACTTAAGAAAATAAATGCCGCCCCAGGTGATACCCCTGCGAGAACCAATGATGCGGCAATAGGCAAAGAGGCCGTAGCGCACACATACATTGGTGCCGCAATCGCAACAGCAATCAAATATCCCAATAAGCGGTTGTCTCCAAAGAACTGATGCAGATTTGTAGGCATTGCGGCGGTAATCATTGCTCCAATCAACAATCCCCAAAAAAGCGGTTTACTAAAACTTCCCAATAGCGTAACCAGTCCATAGTGGAATACATCGTACAATGAAAATTTTGGGCGTAGCTCTTTACTCGCTGTATGGATTGGTTTAACGGGATTGAGTGGAGCGGTTGCACTAAATGAAAAACCTTTTTTAGGAGCTTCTTCAGGTTCGAAAATATTCATCAACATCCCTGCAGTAATTGCGATCACAACAGAACTTGCCACTCGATATGCAGTAAATACACCCCCAAACATTCCAAACGTCGCCAACATAGAGTCTACTCCCGTAATGGGTGTTGAAATCAAAAAGGAGAGTGTTGCCCCCTTGGATGCGCCATTACGTTGTAGTGTCGCCGCAAAGGGGATAACGCTGCACGAACACAATGGCAAAGGTACCCCAAACAATGCCGCTTTAAAAACTGCATTGTGCGTTTTAGCTCCTAAATGCTTTTGAATCCATGACTCACGCACAAACTGATGCAGTACACCCGCCGCCAAAAGACCAAGCAGTATATAGATTCCCATATCTTGACTCAACGACCAAAATGACTCTAACAGTTCATACACGAAAAGCCTTCAAATAAAAATAATAATCATCTATCGGATTATCCTTTCTTCCCCTTAAC
>JAMCPS010000147.1 GCA_023379705.1 Campylobacterota bacterium | reverse complement strand
GTGGATGTACTTTGATCCAATTGTTCCGATAAAAATGGGGATGAGAAGAAGAAAAGCAAAAAAGACTTATAATCACATAGATTAACTAAATTTTTTTAAGCAAAGCATTACTTAGGATATACGGATGACAAAAGAAAATGATATAGAACAAAACTTTATCAATAAGCTAGTCGATCAAAAATATACATACCGTTCTGACATCCGTACGCGCAAAGCATTAGAAGAAAATTTCAAACAAAAATTTCAAGAACTAAATTATGTCAATCTAAGCGATGCAGAGTTTAATAGGCTTCATGATCAGATTATCTCTCCTGATGTATTTACTGCTTCTAAACGCTTAAGAGAATATAGCACTTTTGAAAGAGATGACGGTACACCGCTACACTATACACTTGTAAATATAAAAGATTGGTGCAAAAACAGCTTTGAGGTTATCAATCAACTTCGCATGAATACAGAGAGCAGTTATCATCGTTATGATGTCATACTGCTGCTTAACGGTATCCCTGTTGTACAAGTGGAACTCAAAACGTTAGACATATCTCCTCGTCGTGCTATGCAGCAGATTATCGAGTATAAAAATGACGTAGGTAACGGCTATACAAAAACACTACTCTCTTTTATGCAACTTTTTGTTGTGAGCAATCAGTCAAGTACCTACTATTTTGCGAACAATCATATCAAACATTTTAATTTTAATGCGGATGAGCGATTTTTACCGCTTTATCAATATGCGGATGAAAATAATAAAAAAATTACGCATCTTCATGAATTTACCAATACTTTTTTATCCAAGTGTATTTTAGGCGAAATGATTAGCCGTTATATGGTGCTCGTTGAGAGTGAGCAAAAGCTCATGATGATGCGACCGTATCAAATCTATGCGGTTAAAGCCATTGTAGACACTATAGAGAGAAACAGTGGAAACGGTTATGTTTGGCATACAACGGGAAGCGGTAAGACGCTCACATCATTTAAAGCCTCTACTTTATTAAAAGACAACAAAGATATTGAAAAATGTCTGTTTGTAGTGGATAGAAAAGACCTCGACCGTCAAACACGAGAAGAGTTTAACAAGTTTCAAGATGGGTGCGTTGAAGAAAACACCAACACCGACACACTGGTCAAAAGACTCCTTTCAAATAATTACAGTGACAAGGTAATCGTCACGACGATACAAAAATTAGGGATCGCACTCGATGGTACAAACAAAAATAATTATAAAAAGAGATTAGAACTCTTAAGAGATAAAAGAGTGGTCTTTATCTTTGATGAGTGCCACCGCTCACAGTTCGGTGAAAACCACAAAGCGATAAAAGAGTTCTTCCCGCGCTCTCAGCTTTTTGGTTTTACAGGTACCCCTATTTTCCCAGAAAACTCTACCTACAAAGAGATTAGCGGCGAAGAGAAAACGATCAAAACTACCGCCGATATATTTGGAGGGGAAAAACCGCTCCACGCTTATACCATTACGGATGCTATAGCGGATGACAATGTTTTACGTTTCCATGTGGATTATTATGAAGCAGATAACAAAACCAAAATCAATAATAGTATCAGCCAAAAAGCAGTCGTAGAAGCTATCTTAGTCAAACACGATGCCGCAACGCAAGAGAGAAAATTTAACGCTATTTTAGCCTCATCCTCTATCAATCATGCCATAGAGTATCATAGACTTTTTAAAGAGATTCAAAAAGAGCGAAAAGCACTGGATGAGACGTTTATCCCTCTCAATATCGCGTGTGTTTTCTCTCCTCCCGTGCAGGTATTAGACCCAAACTCAACCAATAAAAAAGATATTGAACAACTCGAAGAGGATTTACCCCAAGAAAAATCGGACAACTCGGTCAAACCGAATGAAAAGAAAAAAGCTCTCATAGAGATTATCAACGATTACAACACGCAATACGACACAAACCACGACATCAACAACTTCGATGCCTACTACCAAGATGTACAGCAACGAATCAAAGATCATCAATACTCAAACAGGGATTATCCTCATAAAAACAAGATAGATATTACCATCGTCGTCGATATGCTTCTGACGGGATTTGACTCCAAATATCTAAGTACCCTCTATGTCGATAAAAACTTAAAATATCACGGGCTTATCCAAGCATTTTCACGAACCAACAGAATATTAAACGATACCAAACCCTATGGAAATATCTTGGATTTTAGAGGTCAAGAGAATGAAGTCGATCAAGCGATGGTACTCTTTTCCGGTGAAAATACGAAAGAAGAAGCCAAAAAAATATGGCTTGTGGATTCTGCCCCTATTGTGATTGAAAGACTTGACCATGCTGTAAGTGCTATTGAGAGCTTCATGGCTTCAAAAGGTCTCAAAAATACCCCTGAAGAGGTACATAACTTACAAGGCGATGAGGATAAAGCGCGATTTATCAATCTGTTTAAAGAGGTGCAACGGCTCAAAACCTCACTTGATCAATACACAGACCTCACAGATGAGCATAAAGAGACTATCGAGCAAGTCATCCCCAAAGACACTCTGCGAGCTTTTAAAGGTGTCTATCTCGAAACAGCCGCAAAACTAAAAGCACAGCAGGGGAAAAATAGAGATGACGTTTCGAGTTTAGTCGAAGAGCTGGATTTTGAGTTTGTCCTTTTTGCTTCAGCGATGATCGATTATGACTATATTATGACGCTTCTTGCTAAATATACAGGCATATCAACCGATAAACAAAAGATGAACAAAGAGCAACTCATAGGACTCATCGAATCCGATGCTAAATTTATGGGCGAGGTAGAAGATATAAAAGCCTACATTGAAACGCTCAAAGTTGGAGAAGTTTTAAATGAAAATGAGATCAAAATAGGGTATGAACTCTTCAAAGCCAAAAAATCATCCAACAAGATCGATGAGATAGCAGCTAGCTATGGATTAGAGAAAAAATCACTCAAAGCGTTTGTCGATCTTACCTTGACACGCCTCATTTTTGATGCCGAGATGTTAAGCGACCTCTTCGCACCTTTGGAACTTGGATGGAAAGAGCGAGCAAAAAAAGAGACGCAGATGATGAATGAGCTGATTCCGCTACTGAAAAAACAAGCAGGCGAGCATGAAATATCGGGGTTAAGTGCGTATGAAGAGTAATATCCCTGAGTTGCGATTTTCAGAGTTTAAAAATGAGCCTGAATGGGAAGAAAAAACATTAAGTGATATTTCTGACTTTATCAATGAAAAAATATCATTAAATAAATTAACATTAAATAATTATATAAGTACAGAAAATCTTTTACAAGATTTTTCAGGGGTAGCAATATCATCAAAATTGCCAGATGTAAAAACTGTTACACATTTCAAAAAGAATGATATTTTAATATCAAATATTCGTCCATATTTAAAAAAAGTTTGGTCAGCAACATTTGATGGTGGAGCATCCAATGATGTAATTGTGGTGAGGGCAAAAGAAAATACAAACAATAATTTTTTAACCTATGTATTGAAAAATGAAAAGTTTATCAGTTATATTATGGAAGGAGCAAAAGGCGTTAAAATGCCTAGAGGAGATATTTCTTTAATTAAAAAATATCCATTATCCATTTCTCCAAAACCAAAAGAACAACAAAAAATTGCCGATTGTCTTTCTTCTCTTGATAACCTTATCACGGCACAGAGCAAAAAAGTAGGAGCACTCAAAGAGCATAAAAAAGGGCTGATGCAACAACTTTTCCCGCAAGACGGGGAAGAAGTACCAAAATTGCGATTTCCTGAGTTTAAAAATAGTGGGAAGTGGGAAGAGAAAACGCTTGGCAATGCTGGTAAGGTTTCAATGTGTAAAAGAATTATGAAAGATGAAACTACCGAAACAGGCGAAATCCCATTTTATAAAATAGGTACTTTTGGGAAAAAAGCTGATGCTTATATTGATAAAGAACTTTATGAAGAGTATAAAGAAAAGTATTCGTTTCCTAAAAAAGGAGATATTTTAATATCTGCATCGGGAACAATAGGAAGATTAGTCGTTTATGATGGGCTTCCAGCATATTTTCAAGATTCAAATATAGTTTGGATTGATAATAATGAAGAGATTGTTATCAATTCTTTTCTATTCTTCTTTTATGAAACTGTGAAATGGACTACATCAGATTCAACAATAGCAAGACTTTATAATGATAATTTAAGAAGTGTTCAGATTTTAAAACCATCAATAAAAGAACAACAAAAAATTGCTGAGTGTCTAAGTTCCATCGATGAACTCATCACTTCATCAAGCAAAAAAATAGAAACACTAAAAGAACATAAAAAAGCCCTCATGCAACAACTTTTTCCATCAAACGAGGGGAATAAATGAAAAAACAGCTACAGATGAATGAGCCTCAAAATGTGCCGAATTTTGTCATCTTTAAAATCAATAGTTCAAAAGTCAGTATAGATGTATTTTTTCATGATGAGACTTTGTGGCTTACCCAAAAGCAACTTGCCGAACTTTTTGAAGTCAATGTTCCTGCTGTATCGAAACACTTAAAAAATATATTTGAAACAGGAGAGCTGGATGAAAATACAGTTGTTTCCAAAATGGAAATAACTGCTACCGATGGCAAAAAATACAAAACAAACTTTTATAACCTAAGAGCCATTACCGCAGTTGGGTATCGCGTCAATTCCCACAGAGCTACACAGTTTAGAAAATGGGCTACGGAAGTGTTACACGAGTATATCATCAAAGGTTTTACGATGGATGATGAACGACTCAAAAGTGTCCATCATTTCGGCAAAGACTATTTCGATGAACAGTTAGAGCGCATACGAGAGATACGTTCTAGTGAGAGACGGTTTTATCAAAAAATTACCGATATTTATACCCTTAGCGCGGACTATGATAGAGATGCCGTGATGACAAAAGCATTTTATGCCACAGTTCAAAATAAAATGCACTGGGCGATATGCGGTAAAACGGCGGCTGAAATTATCTACAGTGAAGCGGATGCACAAAAAATCTATATGGGGCTTAAAACGTGGAAAAATGCGCCCGAGGGGAAAGTCCTCAAACTAGATGTCAGCGTAGCAAAAAATTATCTGAATATGGAACATATTGACCAGCTCAACCGCATCGTATCGGCATATTTGGATTTGGCAGAAAACAGAGCGTTGCAAGGCATTGTGATGAATATGCAAGATTGGATTGTGTTTTTAGATAAATTTTTGGCACTTTCGGACTATCCAATTTTGCTCGATAACGGCAAGGTGTCGGCTCTTGAAGCCAAACTCAAAGCAGAAGCAGAATATGAAAAATATAGAGTTATCCAAGATAGATACTATCTGAGCGATTTTGATAAGCTACTTTTAGAATCGAAAAATGGCAAGGTAGAATAAATGAACAATAAACCAAAAATCCATAAATATAAAAACCAAAAATCATTGGTAAATAGAATAAGAGATGATTTTAAAAGCGGTGACAATGATTTCATTTTACTATATGCTTATAACGGCACAGGTAAAACGCGATTGTCTATGGAGTTTAAAGAAAAAGGAAAAAAAAGAAAAGATTTAAAAACAGAACAAAAAAGAGATACTCTATATTTCAATGCGTTTACGGAAGACCTTTTTTATTGGGATAATGACTTAGACGGTGATAGCTTCCGTGTGCTACACTTTAGAGAGTCCCACTTTTTTGATGGTCTTGAAGAGTTGGAGATGGAGAGCCGTATTCGAGAGTATCTACATCGATATGCGGATTTTGATTTTACTATCGACTACGAAAATAAAAGAGTAACTTTTAGACGAGATAACGATGAAGCTTTTAAAGTTTCACGAGGTGAAGAGAATATCTTTATTTGGTGTTTTTTCTTATCTGTCGCACGTCTTGCTATCGATGCTAAAGAATTACATGAACCTTATAGCTGGGTAGAGTTTCTCTATATTGATGATCCTATTTCTTCATTGGATGATAACAATGCTATAGCAGTAGCTAGTGATTTAGCACATTTGTTAAAAGAGGGTAGAGAGAAGATTAAAGCAGTTATATCATCGCATCATGGTCTATTTTTTAATGTGATGAGTAATGAACTTAAAACTCAAACGCATAAAAAGTATTTTTTGCACTATAACGTAGATAATGGATATACGCTAAGAAATACGGATGATACACCATTTTTTCATCATATTTCAATGTTGGACGCACTACAAAAAGCATCACAGTCTGGTGAACTTTATGCTTATCATTTTAATATGTTGCGCAATGTACTAGAAAAAACATCAACGTTCTTTGGTTATAAAGATTTTTCTGATTGTTTGCATGGAATTGAAGATGAAAATTTATATGCACGAGCTTTAAACCTGCTAAGTCACGGTAAATATTCGATATATGAACCAAAAGAGATGGTTACTGATAATAAAGATTTATTTAAAAAGATTTTAGACGCTTTCTTAAGTAAATATGAGTTTGATCTACCTGAGATACATTAAAGAATGAGAGAATAATAATGAGCGAAGAAGAAAAAAACAGATTAGGTCAAATCCTTTGGGAGATCGCTAACGATTTACGAGGAGCTATGAATGCGGATGATTTTCGTGATTATATGCTCTCATTTTTATTTTTGCGCTATCTTTCAAGCAACTATGAAAAAGCGGTAAAAAAAGAGCTTGGGTCTGATTATCCAGATGACACACCTCCAGATGTTATGCAACAGCTCAAAGTATCCACTCCATTACAAATTTGGTATAACGAAAATCCTGATGATATAAAAATGTTTGAAAAGATGATGCGCAAAAAAGTGCATTATGTCATACCGCCAGAGTTTACATGGGATAGCATCGCCGAGATGGCACGAACACATGACGATGAACTGTTTAAAATTTTAGAAAGTGGATTTAAACACATTGAAGAGGAGTCGTTTGAGAGTAGTTTTCAAGGACTGTTTTCAGAGATTAACCTAAGTTCGGAAAAATTAGGCAAAACCCCAAAAGAGCGCAATAAAAAGCTTTGTGACATTATTAGTAAAATTGCCAATGGGATTAAAGATTTTTCAACCGATAGCGATAAGCTGGGGGATGCTTATGAGTACCTCATAGGTCAGTTTGCGGCGGGGAGCGGTAAAAAAGAGGGAGAGTTCTATACCCCTCAGGCAATCTCTACGATTCTCTCCGAGATAGTTACTCTCGACTCTCAAGACCCCCGCACGGGTAAGAAGAAAAGACTTGATAAAGTGTTTGATTTTGCTTGTGGGTCTGGTTCACTTCTTTTAAATGTAAAAAAACATTTGGGACAGGATGGAACCATCGGCAAGATTTACGGTCAAGAATCAAACATAACGACCTATAACCTTGCACGGATGAATATGCTGCTTCATGGTGTCAAAGACAACGAATTTGAGATTTTTCACGGTGATTCTCTAGCGAATGATTGGGATATTTTAAAAGAGAAAAACCCCAATAAACAGATGAAATTTAATGCAATTGTTGCCAATCCCCCTTTTAGTTATCGATGGGATCCTAGTGAAGAGATGGCGAAAGATATTCGATTTGCTTCTTATGGAGTTGCACCAAAATCTGCGGCTGATTTTGCTTTTTTGCTTCATGGGTTTAATTTCTTAGCAGATGATGGAACAATGGCAATTATCTTGCCTCACGGTGTTTTGTTTCGTGGGGGTGCAGAGGAGAAAATAAGACGAAAACTATTAGAAAAAGGGTATATCGATACGGTTATCGGTCTCCCTTCTAATCTGTTTTTCTCTACAGGTATTCCTGTATGTATCTTGGTACTTAAGCGATGTAAATTGTCTGATGACGTGTTATTTATCAATGCTAGTGAGCATTACGCCAAAGGTAAGCGTCAAAACCGTTTACGTGTAGGAGAAAACGGCGAACCTAACGA
>JAMCPS010000146.1 GCA_023379705.1 Campylobacterota bacterium | reverse complement strand
CATCGAAGAGCTTGAGATTCAAATCAACGAAATCAATATCCAAATTCAACTTTCACAGCTTCACTACCAAATGCAACATCCGCAGGAGTCCCTATAATGACATCCAAAACCATAGAAACAACGCTCGGGCTCAATACCCAACCCTCATCCAAACGGTGGAAAAAAATTGCAGGGGTAAGCCTTGCTTTGGTGATGATTGCCGCCGCATCTTTTTATACGATGAAATACACGGCAAAAGAGAAACCGATTTACACCACTGTTCCTTTGAAAATTCAGGATCTTACTACGAGCGTTTCGGCAACCGGTAATCTGGAACCTACCAATACGGTCGATGTGGGAATCGAAGTCTCTGGAACCATTGAAAAGGTCTTTGTCGATTACAATGATCCTGTCCGAAGCGGTCAAATTCTCGCACGTCTGGATACTACCAGACTCACGGCTGCTGCCACCAGTTCTCAAGCGCTTTTGATGAAATCCAAAGCCAATGAACAAAGTGCCAAAGCAGCTGTAGACAATGCCGCCATAGAGGAAGAGCGTGCCCGCACAATGTACGCCTCCACCGACGGCAATTATCCCTCGCGCAAAGAGATGCAGACTCTTTCTACCACACTGATCCAAGCCAAAGCCTCCCTTGCCGCCGCAAAAGCACAGGTTGCTCAGTCGTACGCGCAACTCAAAAGTGATGAAGACAATCTGCGCAAAGCGGTCGTCGTTTCTCCGATAAACGGTGTTGTGTTAAACCGAAAAGTTGAACCGGGACAAACCGTGGTTGCCTCCATGCAAACGCCGATTTTATTTACCCTTGCCGAAGATCTCACCCAAATGAGAGCGATTGTAAGCGTCGATGAGGCCGACATCGGAGGAGTCAAGGAAAACCAAAAAGTGACCTTTACCGTCGATTCGTACGCCAATAAGCAATTTGAAGGAAAAATAACCCAGCTTAGACTCAACTCTGCCATAGTCAACGGTGTCGTCACCTATGAAGCCGTTGTCCAAGTGGACAACACCGATCTCCTGCTTCGTCCAGGTATGACCGCCAATGCTTCGATCATCACCGATACCTTGAGAAAAGTACTCGTCATCCCAAACGCCGCATTACGTTTCACCCCTCCCCTGGATGAAAATCAAAAGAAGAAAAAACGTGCCATGGAAGAATCCGAGAAGGGAGAGCATGTCTGGGTTTTAAAGAATGAAACCCCCACCAGAGTTAAAGTTCAAATAGGCAAAACCGACGGAGTATTGAGCGTTGTGAGCGCTTCTTCGCTCAAAGTGGGTGATTTGATCATTACGGGCATTGACGAACAGCCATGATCTCTTCCCAACCCACCGTCATTGAACTCAAATCGGTCGAAAAAAACTACGGCGAAGGAAATGCCGCCACGTATGCATTGCAGGGAGTTGACCTGAGTATTGCCAAAGGAGAGTTTGTCGCCATCATGGGACCCAGCGGATCAGGAAAATCAACCGCAATGAACATCATCGGATGCCTCGATGTCCCCAGCACTGGGGAATACCTCTTTGAAGGCATTGATGTAGGAAAACTCAGCCGTGACCAACGGGCCTTGCTGCGACGCCATTACATCGGTTTTATTTTTCAAGGATTCAATCTGCTGGGGAAAACCTCTGCTCTTGAAAACGTCGAGCTTCCCTTGCTGTATCGAGGAGTCCCCTCCCATGAGCGCAAAGCCATGGCGATGGAAGCGCTCAAAAGTGTCGGATTGGCGAGCGTCGCGCACCATACTCCCGGTGAACTCTCAGGAGGACAGCAGCAGCGTGTCGCCATCGCCCGTGCCATCGTCACCAATCCTCTCGTACTTTTAGCCGATGAGCCCACAGGAAACCTCGACACAGCCAAAAGCATCGAGGTCATGGAGCTTTTACGTTCTTTCAATCGAGAAAAGGGGATCACCATCATTATGGTCACCCATGAAAACGATATGGCTCAATTCGCGTCACGAATCATCCATTTTCGTGATGGGCACATCGATGCCGTTGACACACAAAGAGATGCCCAATGATAGGCAATGCCTTTATCCTCGCACTGCGTGAGATACGCCGCAGCGCCATGCGCTCCTTTCTAACGACACTGGGGATCGTCATCGGGGTAGCCTCCGTTATTTCCATGGTCATGCTAGGAGATGCAACGACCGCTTATGTCACCCAAAGCATCTCCAAATTGGGGAGCAATATGCTGATCATTCGCCCTGGACAGGATCGTCACGGTCCAGGGGGCGACACCGTAGCCAAACGTTTTACCCACGATGATCTGAGTGCAATATCGCGCGAAATCACAGGGCTCAAAGGGGTAGCTCCCGTATCGTCCAAAGGGATGCAGGCCGTTTATGGAAACCGCAATTACTCAACCTCTATCGATGGAAGCGATAATGACTATTTCTCGGTTAAAGATTGGCAGTTTGAAGAGGGGCGCTATTTTACCCATGCCGAACTTCAGGGAGGAAAAGCAGTTTGCATCATCGGAGAAACCGTCCGAAAAGAACTCTTTGGAAATCAGACACCCTTAAATGCCTCCATCCGTTTGGGGAACTTTTCGTGTCAGGTCATCGGAGTGCTGCATTCCAAAGGGGCTTCCATGTTTGGAATGGATCAAGACGATCTCATCGTGGTACCCATACGTATGTTCCAGCGCCGTATCAGCGGGAACCAAGAGATATCTACCGTTATCGTCTCCGCCAAAAATCCCTCCTCTATTGAAAACATCAAAAACTCCATCACCGCGCTTATGCGAGAACGTCGCCATATCCGTGCAGGGGATGAAGACGACTTCAATGTTCGGGATTTGCGTGAAGTGATACAAACCCTCTCCTCCACCACCAAAATGCTCACATTGTTACTGGGTGCCGTCGCTGCGATCAGCCTCCTCGTAGGAGGGATCGGAATCATGAACATCATGCTCGTCTCCGTCACAGAACGCACGAGAGAAATCGGTATTCGATTGGCTATCGGTGCGCTGGAGCGTGAAGTACTGCTTCAATTTTTAGTCGAAGCCGTCGTTCTCTCTTCGCTGGGGGGCGTCATTGGTATGATACTGGGTATTGGTGCGGGAGTGGGCGTCAACCTCTTTTTTGATCTCCCTTTTGTCTTCAATACCTCGATTGTCATCATCGCTTTTTTCTTCTCAACCATGGTAGGAATCCTCTTCGGTTATTTCCTCGCCCGCAAAGCGGCAAGGCTTAATCCCATCGATGCTTTACGACATGAATGAATATGCCGATATTGTTTTTATAGACAAAGGGGTTTATTATGCAAATTAACACAAAAAGTGCTTCTGTTATTTACACTCAAAACAATGATTTGAGCAATGAAATTGACCGAAAAAAATTTAAAGAAAAAATACAAAGCGGTGAAATTTCAGCAAAAACACTCTCACAATCCTATCTTATTCAATACAGCCTCATCGTTGAAAATTACTCAGCCAAAAATCTAGAAGCGCAAACGGCACCGTTTGATCTTGAAAAAGTGCGTGATATTTTGAATACGATTGATTTTAACGCAATCGGATATACCGGAAAACCAATCGCGGACATGAATCCCCAAGAAGCCAAATCACTGATAAGCGAAGAGGGATTTTTTGGAGTTGCCCAAACCTCGGCTAGACTCTCTGACTTTGTGTTGAGCGGCGGCGGTGATGACATGGATAGGCTAAAAGCTGGTCGAGAGGGAATCATACGCGGTTTCAATGAAGCCGAAAAAATATGGGGTGGAAAACTGCCCGATATTTCTCATGAAACATTGCAAAAAGCTCTCAAAAAAATCGATGAAAAAATCACCTCTTTAGGCGGAAATATCCTGAATCAAACAGCGTAAATTAGATAGAGGTTAAAAGTTATAGATGTAGCTTAAAAAATAGTTTCGACCTTCTCGTAGCACTCCCCCAGCGGTTACATAATTATAACTGGGCATACGTATTTCGGTATCAAACAGATTTTTAACCGTCAATCGCATTTCACTGTTGGGCGAAAACCGATACGTTGCCGTTTGATCAAGAATATGCATTTCACTTATATCTTTGCTGCCCGAATACCCTTCATTGGGTTTTGTTTGCGAAAAATAACGCCATGCAGTACCCAGAGAGAGTTCTTCTGTGGGACGGTAGACATACATCGCTTTTAGCATCACATTGGAGATATCAGGCATACTTTGATCTATCTCTTGGGCACCATTCTTTGATGGAACCGTATATTGGGCATAGACATAGCTTCCATTGAGATAAAAATTATGTTCTCGTGCCGTATGGTAGAAATACTCAAATTCGGCACCTTTCGCATACCGTTGCTTCATATTTTGATACCCAGTCGCTGTACTATCGATTTCTTCAAGATCGATGATATTTTTCAATTGAGAATAAAAAAGGTTCAACGAAAACTTGTGATTCAAATTAGGCGTATAAATACCGACCATCTCATAGGTATCGGTCTCTTCAGGCTTAAGCCTACTGTCTCCAGCGCGAAGGGATATGTGTCCGTTTCCATACCCCTCAACGAGGCTGGGAACACGAAATGCCGAACCGTAGAGAAGTTTCAATATTGTTGTATTGCTGGCTCGGTAGACCAATCCCGCACGCTTGCTTAATTGCACCCCGTAGTCCGAATAATCATCTGCACGAAGCCCCAGTACCAAATCAACATCATCACCAATGGATATTAAGTCTTGTATATAGCCATATCCAAGCGTTCTATCGGTATTTTTAGGCAACAATGTCGTAGTAGGATTCGCCCAAAATGCAAACTCTTTTGATTCTCTAAATGGAAAACTACCATAACTTGGATGGGCAAGAATTGCAGCACGATTTTTGGTTATCGTATCTTCAACACTGCTGTAAATCTCATCCTTCGTGATATTAACCTGACGCACCCCAACCCCTACCAAAACATCATGGGAGTTTATTTTCGGCAGTGTTAGGATCGCCTCTGCTTCGAGACTTTCTTCTACCGTATCTACGGTGGCATAATAGCCCTCATCCATAGTAATACCAACAATATTGAATATCGCTTTCGTAGTTGCTACATCCAGAATATTTGCTACTATACCGGTCGTTCTTTGTGAAAAATTGGCTTTTGTTTCCAACTTATAGTCATCGTAGGCGGTTTTATACGAAAGCTGCGAAAAAAAGTAGCTGTTAGTACGACCTTGATCTCTTTGCTCAATCGGATCCAATTCTCCTGCATAACTGTAAAAATTTCCCATACTGCCTTGTTTTAAGCGCGTAAGGAATTCTAACCCGCCATTGGCAGCCTTGAATCCCACTGAAAAATCTTCTATTGCTTCCTGCGTCCTACGCTCAGTCTTTTCAACGCGAAGCGCTTTGTCATTTTGTGTATAATACCCATCCGCAAACAGTTTCCACTCTCCTGAAGCGGTATTAACATTTACCCCTGCTGTACGGTACTGATAACTCCCAACTCCTGCAAAAAGCTGATTTTCTTTTTTACTATTTCCCAATTTAGTAATGACATTGACCGTACCATAAAATGCTCCTGCACCATAAAGCGTCGAATTCGGTCCGCGCAAGACTTCGATTCTCTCAACCAACTGCATCGGAAAGTCCATATAATAGCTGTTGCTTCCCGCTATTTCGGTATTAATAGCAATACCATCAATCATAACTTTAATTTTATCTGAGAGATAAGTATTTGGCATTTTCAACCCACGAACCGCACTAGTGGTGTATCCTACCTGGCTAATTTGCATCTGAATTCCCGGCAGCATGTCCAACGCTTCGGCTATCGTTTGGATACCTGCATCCCGATAGGTTTGCGCATCGATAACTGTCACTACAGAGGGTAAATAATCAACATTGAGCGATTTTTTGGTCGCATGTTCGCTCATACTGCCCACCAGGGCATCTAAGTCATTGGCAGAATCCCCATCATCGGCATGCGTTAAACACAGTATTGAGGCAATAACACTGTAAAGAAAAAGAGTTTTATACATATAGACCACTCATACAGAAGATTTATAATTATTGCAAAATATTATAATTTCACATTAACCAATTTATTTAAAAGTATGATACAATAATAATTTTATATAATAGATTATTTCAATATTACAAAGGGACAGATTGTTGTCATTGTTCACCCGATTTTTTACAATAACACTACTCTATTCCGCAGTTCTGAGCGCATCCGTGTATGATGACGAAACGCTCACCCTCTTTTCCAAGATTATGCCGCGTATGGTTTTAATGAGCAGTCAAAAAGAACTTGTAAAAGGAAACATTGACCTGTGCATCGTGAATGATAAAATTGATGAACGTATTGCACTGTCACTCATGGATAAACTTCATAATTCGTATCCAAACGGGATCAATAAAAATCTGCTAAAACTAACCAACACCACTTATTCTGCGATTGAAAGATGCCAAAACAGCCAACTCGTCTTTTTACTCTCCAGCAATGAACAAAACATCAAAAAAGCACTTCAATATACCCGTAATCATACAGCCATCAGCATGTCTTATGATCCTGTATATCTCGCAAACGGTGTTCAAGCCTCCCTCTTTTTAGGGAGAAAGGTAACCCCGTATCTGAACATGAATGAACTGCATAAACATGGGATTGAAGTTGACAATCTATTGATAAGAATTTCAAAAATATACTTAAATGAAGGCGAGAAAGAATGAAAAATATTCGCATAGAAATGAAAATCATCATCAGCGTTATCTTTTTTACTCTGCTATTAGTCGGATTACAGCGTTACGAGATCACACAAAACATAAGCGAACAATTCATCACGTCCAAAAAAGATAAAAACACTTTATTGCTCAACACTATTTCTCCCACCATTGGTCTTAATTTATCCTTGGGTCTCAACGATGCTAACAAAGAATATCTGGATCAAATTATTAACCAAAACAGTGATATGGAAGCGCTTAGCTTAACGACAACAAATGGAAAGAACCTTTATCGTTATTTTAAAAATCCCAATAAAAAGCCTAAGAAAGAGTGTTGTGAAATCGATTCTTCTAATAAATTAATAATCGATCCTGTAACAGGTGAAATACTTGCAACTTTACATGCCAAATTTGACGACCATGAATATCAGATGATGTTAAAAAACAACCAAATAACTACCTATAAAGTCTTTATTATTACCCTTGTATTACTTGCATTATTTCTTATTTTTCTCAAACGCGAGTTTCGATTTTTAAAGGAACTTACCCGTAATGTCTTGCAATATGATCCTGTTTTAAATAATTTCCCATTACAAAAATCAAACAAAGTCGATGAAGTCGGCATCATTCACAACGCCTTCATAAGCATGGTTGAAAAGATTCATTTACATTCAAAACTTTTAGATAACGTTAACCAATCGCTGGAACTAAAGATTCAAGAAAGAACTCAAGAACTTGAACAGGCCAATAGACAGTTAAAAGAGCTGTCGCTCACCGATTCTTTGACACAATTATCCAACAGACGTTCATTTGAAACGTATTTTAAAGATATATACCGACTTGCGCAACGTAACCAGATTGAAATTTCTGTCATCATGTGTGACATCGATCACTTTAAACAAATCAATGATACGCATGGGCATATAGCAGGAGACATGGTACTCAAAGAGTTTGCACATATCATGAAAGAATCACTCAACAGAGGCAGTGATTTCATTGCTAGATATGGCGGTGAAGAATTTGTAATCATCTTGTATGACGCCAATAGTAATGATGCCAAAGAGTTATGCATAAAAATTCAAAACAATCTTAAAGACTTTCAGAATTTTGAATCTCAATGGGGGAAAATAGATGTCATCACTATGAGTTTTGGTATTGCCTCCATAGTTCCAATGGAACAAGATAGATGTGAAAATCTTATAGTATCTGCTGACATAGCCTTATATAAAGCAAAAAATGAAGGTAGGAATCGTATAGTCATCCTTTGACTTCATTCATAATCTTCAAAGCGGTATACTTTCAAAAAAATGTGAGAAAAAGTGAAATCCGTAGCAGAAACAAGAACAACGTGCTATCACTGTTACCGCCCTATGAATCTGTGTATGTGTTCCGCCGTAAACCCGATACCAACCCAAACCAAATTTATCATCTTGATGCATCCCAAAGAGTTTAAAAAGACCAAAAACGGTACCGGAAGACTCACCCATCTCTCTTTGCCCAATTCCCAACTCTATATCGATGTTGATTTTACCCATCATAAAGCCATCAATGCGCTTATAGACGATAAGAATAACCTTTGTTATGTTCTCTATCCTGGAGAGGAGAGTCTTCATCTTAATACCAAAAAAATAGATCTTGGTGATCGTCAGCTCGTAATATTCATCATCGACTCTACGTGGCCGTGTTCGTTAAAAATACTTCGCTTAAGCCATAACCTTCAAAACTTGCCAAAACTCAGCTTCACCCACTCCAAAATCTCCCAGTTTCAAATCAAAGAACAGCCCAAAGAGTTTTGCCTCTCCACGATGGAATCAACTCTGACTATTTTAGAATTACTGAACTCTCATGGGATGGAAGCGATTGGGGAAACGGCTTTATCCTCATTCCTTGACCCTTTTTTATCGATGGTGAACTATCAAATCAAATGCATCTCCCAAAGCGATGTTGTCCAAAAAAATACGAAAAGATTCAGAATTAGGGAAGAACAAGTCATTTTAGAGGTATAATATTTTAGAACCGTTTACTGTAGGATTGTCTAAAATGAAGAAAGAAAATTGTGACACCCAAAGCTGGGAACTCTGCGATCAAGCACTGGCGAATTTACGCACCAAAAAACTTTCCCCCTTCCCAAATAACTATCAAGCAGAATTTTACGAACTACTTGAACATCATATATCTGATGACCTTACAGGCGAAATGTATACTCAAGAATTCACCTCCGGTAATGTCAATAAATACCTTGAAATCGCTCAAATGGCTCTCCAAGCATTCGTGCAAAGCAATCAAGAAATCACTCAAGTGATGCAAGATCATGCCCAGCGCACAAGTCCTTCCCATAGCTATAGCAAGGATTACCTCAGCAAAAATTGTCTGAAAATTGTTGATGATCTAGCTCAGCTGGATACCGAAATGTCCCATGCACTGCTCAAAGCACATGATCAAATCAATCACTTGACACAAAACATCGAGTTATTGAGTGAGGAAAACCGTATCGATCCTCTTACAAAGTTTTATAATCGCAAAGAGCTTTTCAAGGATTTAATCTTTATTGGAGACAAGATAGAAAATGAGAATGCACCAGAGTGCTATTTGCTCATGATTGATATGGACGATTTCAAAGCCATCAATGATACTTATTCACATTTAGCCGGAGATAAAACCCTCGTCTTTGTAGCACGAACGATTGGTTCTTTGATTCGAAACACCGATAAAGCCTACCGTTTTGGAGGAGATGAATTTATTGTTGTTCTCAACCGTTCTACGTTGAATGTAGCTCAATCCATCGCCGAAAAAATTCGTGCAAACATAGAAAAAGCACGACTTTTTTACGAAAACAATGAAATGCGGATTACGGTGAGCATTGGTGTCTCTAAACTCAGCGGTAAAGAGATTGAAACCTCTTTACGAAGAGCGGATAGAGCACTCTACGAAGCTAAAAATAAAAGTAAGAACCAAGTATTTATTATTTAAAAGAGCGCTAACGCTCTTTAGTCACGATCATGGTGACGATGTCTTTTTTTATGATGTCCTCTATGCTTTCCGTTATTACGATGTCCGTCAACATAAACAACTCTTTCATTAGTCACTGTTCTTGATGATGACTGGCTGCCCCCCATTGCAGCTCCCAATGCACCACCTGCCCCTCCGCCGATAATCGCACCATTACTGCCTCCGATTGATGAACCGACAGCCGATCCAACACCCGCACCTACCATACTGCCAAGCACAGCACTGCCATCTATATTCCCTGCATTTACGGTTACAGCTATCATTAAAGAAGCTACTGTTAACGTTATTTTTTTCATTTTTGCCCTTTAATTGTATTAGCGAATTATATCTAAAGTAGATTAATGATTGTTAACACAATAGGATGATTAAAATATAAGCAGTAGGCTGAATATAAAGGATAAAATATTGCTGTAAACTTTTAAGATAAAAAAATCTTAATAGGAGTGCGCATGAAATTCGGAGATTTGAAAAAAGAGGGGCATTGGCCTACGCTGTTTTCCGCCTTCTTGTATTTTGATTTTAGTTTTATGATGTGGACGATGCTGGGACCACTGGCTACGGAAATTGGGGAAAGTCTCTCCTCTCGCGGATTTACGATGAGTGACGATCAGCAAGCAACATTACTGGCTATCCCTGTTTTAGCGGGAGCAATCTTACGTCTTGTATTAGGAATTTTTGTCGATAAAATCGGACCTAAAAAAACGGCTATTGCAGCGCAAATCATTGTTATTTCAACCCTCTTTATGACGTATATGGGTGCTGAGTCTATTACGTACGATCAACTGCTGTTTGTTGCATTGGGTCTGGGTTTTGCAGGAGCATCGTTTGCCGTTGCTCTGCCTCAGGCGGGTCAATGGTATCCGCCGCGTCTTCAGGGGACGGTTTTGGGAATCGCGGGGGCAGGTAATATCGGTGTGGTGATCGATTTTCTCTTTGCTCCTAAGATCGCTGAAATTTGGGGATGGCCATCCGTATTTTTAGTTGGCGGTGTCCTCTCGTTGGTTGTTCTCATTGCCTATATGTTTATGGCAAAAGATGCACCGGCATCGGTTTACAAACCCAATCCTAAAAAAATGGGGGACTATCTCAAACTCATGCGTGATCGTGACACATGGTGGTTCAACCTCTTTTATGCGGTCTCTTTTGGCGGATTTATCGGTTTTGCCAACTACATGAAAGTCTATTTGATGAACACGTACCAAGCTGATATGTCTGCGTTTGGAACCGATATCATGAATGAGAGCAATGTCAAAGTTATCGCAGGGTATTTTGGTGCCCTTTGTATCTTTGCAGGGGCAATATTGCGTCCTGTGGGCGGTGCGGTTGCGGATAAGATGGGCGGTGTCAAATCACTTTACGTCTTTTTCAGCATGATCGTCGTACTCTCCAGTCTCAGTGCCTTTATCGCCTTACCGTTTTGGGCCGCCATTGTGGTGATGTTTTTGATCATGGCGAATCTTGGCATGGCAAACGGTGCGGTCTTCCAGCTCGTACCACAGCGTTTTGGAAAAGACATCGGCGTTATGACAGGTCTTATCGGTATGGCAGGCGGTTTGGGCGGTACCGCTTTGATCAAAACTTTTGGCTGGTCTCAGGGTGCATTTGATGGCTATACCGCAGGATTTTTGATTTTTGCCACCATGGTTGTCATCGCTATTTTAGGAATCAGTTTGGTCAAAACACGTTGGAGAACAACGTGGGGCGCCATATCAGGAGCAAAGATTTAAATGTTACAACTGCAATCTTCCGAATTCATACTCCCTAAACCAAACTATGAGGGAGATGATGCCTGTGCCTTTGACATTATCGATAATACTCTTTTGGTGAGTGTTTTATGCGATGGCGTAGGAAGTGCGCGGCGTGGCGGTACTGCCGCACGCCAATGCGTTAAATTTTTCATCGATCAGTTCAAAGCACGGCCAAAAGCGTGGACCATTCCTAAAACCATGGAAGTCTTTACCCGCCACATCAACAACCTCCTTTTCACCGAGTCCATGACTCAGTATGAACGGATTGAACTGCTCACGACACTGTGTCTTGCCGTTATCGAAGGAGATACCCTCTACACGCTCAATCTCGGGGATTCGCGTGTTTATCTCCTCAATAACGATAGCGAACTCAAACAGCTCACGCGCGATCATACAATGGACGATGCACACATGTCACATGTCTTGACCCAAGCATGCGGTCTGAGCGAAAATGTGGAACTTATTATCACATCAACACCAGTTTCCGTAGGTGATACGCTTATCCTGTGCAGTGACGGTGTTTATAATCTCATCGAACATGAGGCTTTTAAAGAACTTCTCCAAAAAGGGCTAGGGGCGAAAAGTATTGTCCAACATATTTCCAAATTTGCCAAAGACGATGATCGCGATGATATGAGTCTGCAGATCTTTCATATAGAAGCACTTGACCCCATTCATGCCATCAAAAATATTCAACTGCCTATTCCACAAACACTTAAATCAGGGGAAGTGATCGATGGATACACGCTATTAAACCCCATGATGAAGCATCGCCGTATCTGGAAAGTAGCCAAAGACAACGAAACATTTGTCATGAAGTTTCCTATGGCTGCT
Source organism: Campylobacterota bacterium (assembly GCA_023379705.1). Classification (GTDB taxonomy): domain Bacteria; phylum Campylobacterota; class Campylobacteria; order Campylobacterales; family Sulfurimonadaceae; genus Sulfuricurvum. Next base: position 15,399 of record JAMCPS010000146.1, on the reverse strand, counting down.
GATGACGAGCAAGCCCTCGATGAGTTTGTTCGTGAGGCTTGGTATGCCAAACAAATCAATCATAAGGCTTTTGGCCATGCATGGGTTCCTGAGACTCGGAGTATGCGCTATTACATGATGGAGCTTGTGGAGGGGGTAAACTTACGCGAATATCTTATTAATCGCCCTCTCTCCATCGATAATGCTATTGCCTTGGGTATTTTTTTACACGATGCCCTGGCTCATCTGTTGCAGCATGGATTGGTACACGGTGATATCAAACCTGAAAACATCATCGTGACCAAAAAAGTAGGAGAAGCCGGCGTTGATTTCAAAATGGTTGATTTTGGTTCCATCGTTGAGATATTTTCACTCAATTCACGTGCAGGAACCCCAAGCTATCTGGCACCTGAGCGATTTACCGGGGGTGTTATCAATGAATCTACTGAAATCTTTTCGATCGGGGTAACAATGTATTGGGCGCTAACAGGGGCACTTCCGTATGGTGAAATCGAACCGTTTCAAACACCGACGTTTAAAAGCCCAAAACGCTGTATTAAACTTAATAACAACATTCCTGCGTGGCTGGATTCAATCATCATGCATGCCATTGCTATCAATGCCGATGAACGGTATAGTCACTACTCAGAGTTTATTCACGAGCTTAAATCACCCGATAGAGTCAAACCATTTTTTACCAAAGGGGTACCTCTCATCGAGCGCTCACCGCTAACATTTTACAAAACAGGCTTTTTGATTTTACTGGCCACGCAGGCCCTAACGCTCATCGCACTGCTGTCTAAATAAAAAGCTTTTACGCTTCTTTTAGACTCAGAGCTACTTTTCCTTTTTGCACATCGACTTCGAGGACACGAATACGAGAGAGTTGCTGATTGACACTCAACACTTCCAGCGGATGGGCAATCCGTTTTTCACTCATCTGAGAGATATGAATCAGCCCGTCATTTTTGAGACCGATATCCACAAACGCACCGAAATCGGCAATATTGCGCACCACTCCTGAGACAATCGACCCCTCTTTGAGTTCTTTGATGTCGGTGAGATCGGAACGAAACATGATCGGCGGTAACGTCTCACGCGGGTCAAATCCGGGCTTTCGCAGTTCCGCCACGATGTCATTTAGTGTTACTTCCCCTACCCCCAATTTTTGGGCGATCTCACCTATGTGCTCTTTGCCAATAGCAGACAAATCGTATTCGTTCACTAGCCGTTGCGCCGCACCATAGCTCTCAGGATGAACCCCTGTATTATCGAGGATGCTTTTCCCATCGCGAATACGAAAAAAACCTGCGCACTGCTCATACGCTTTTGCTCCCAGCCCTTTGACTTTGAGCAGTTCACTTTTGCTTTTAAACACACCGTTATTCTCACGATGTTCTACTATTGAGCGGGCTATCTTCGCTCCCACCCCAGCAACGTACGCCAATAGTGACACCGAAGCGCTGTTGGGGTCGACTCCGATACGGTTGACCAGATCCTCCGTCACTTCATTCAGTTTTTTCTCCAAGAGTTTTTGATCCACATCGTGCTGATACTGCCCGATTCCCAGCGATTTTGGATCGATTTTGACCAATGCGGCCATGGGATCACGCAGACGTTGCGCAATCGAGATTGCACCGCGGATCGTTACGTCCAGATTCGGGTACTCTTCCTGAGCGATTTTGGACGCCGAATAAACCGATGCTCCCGCTTCGGATACCACCGTATAAGAGAGATTGAGCCCCTCCTCACGGTTGACTTGCGCAAAAAATTCCTGCGTCTCGCGTGAAGCGGTCCCGTTGCCGATGGCGACACCCGTGATATGGTACTTTTGGGCCAGTTCTTTGATCACCTTTGCCGATGCCGCATAATCACTCACAGGAGGGGTCGGATAGATCACTGCGTGTGTCAGATAGGTTCCATGTTCATCCACCACTGCGAGCTTGCATCCCGTACGGTACGCTGGATCTGCCCCCAATATCACCCGTTTGGTAACGGGCGGTGAGCCTAACAGCTGTGTGAGATTTTTTCCAAACGTTGTGATCGCTTGAACATCGGAGCGTTCTTTGATAACGCTATGTACTTCCCGCTCCAGCGAGGGGAATAACAGCCGTTTGAATCCGTCCATATACGCTTCCAATAACAGCTCACGGCTGCTTGCCGCATTTTTGGGTATGCGATACTGTTTGATCGCATTTTCCACACGATCCATCTCGTGCGTTATTTTGACCGTAAGCTCTTTTTCTGCCACTCCGCGCATAATGGCGAGATAGCGGTGCGAGGGGATGGAGCCGATCCGTTCCGATTTGCCCGCGAGCTTTGCAAAGAGTCCGTCCTCTTTAAGTCCCTTAGCCGCTTTGATCTCAAAAGAGGAATACCCCTCCAACTGTTTGCGCCAATAGTCACGTTCTTTGGGATCATCGCTGTACCGCTCTGCGAGAATATCCTGAGAGCCTTTGATTGCGTCATTCACGCTCTCTATGGAGCCTTTGACAAACTCCTGTGCTTTACGCTTGAACTCTGCCATTTCCAACCGCCCGCTTTGCAACATATCGGCCAAGGGTTCTAATCCTGCCGCAATCGCTGCTGCGGCACGTGTGTTTTTCTTCTCCTTGAACGGGCGGTAGATGTCTTCGAGTACTTGGAGGGTTTGTGCCGCTTCTATACGTGTTTTCAGCTCACTTGTCAATGTCCCCCGCTCTAGGATAAGACGCATGATTTCCTCTTTGCGCTCCAACAGTTTTTTCGAGTAGGCATACACCGTTTCAAAATCCCGCAACTGCTCATCCGTAGCACCGCCCGTCATTTCTTTGCGGTATCGTGCGATAAAAGGGATCGTTGACCCCTCATCGAGAAGTTTTAAAATCGATTCGATATTAGATTTGGAAATGCCGGTTTTTTCGTGCAGTAGTGTAATAAGAGAGGTCATTTGGTTCCTAAAATGGTTTTATTTTTCCAGTATAAATAGGTTATTGCTCGCGTGCGTGACTTGCGTGAAACGCTCTTTGAGCTCACGGTCAAACGTCATAAGATAGACATTGGCATTGCGTAGCGCCAAGCCTTTAAAACTCGCCAACAGTACATCATCCGCGACATTTTTCCCATGGTCGCATTTGGTGAAATTAAACGAGTTGAGGGTCTTTTTGTAATCGTACAAATCCGCTTCCCATTCGGCTCGAAAGAGATACAGCGAGTCAGGATTGGCAACGACATAGATACGATTATCGGGAATATCAAATTTTTCGATCACATCGTTGAACATCGATCCGATATTCGAGAAATTCTCGATGTCCCAAAACAAATAATGTTCTTTAGATAGGGTCACTTTTGGTTTGTTGATGAGGGTAAGGCGCTTGGAGATGTTGTAGTGATTATGGGCAATATCATTGGTCAGCTCGATGGAGTTTTTGAGCTTTAGCGCATCGGCGACATCAAATTTCAGCAGTGTTCCCAACTGAATGTACAGCTCAATGTCTTCGAGCTCCTGCCTCGCACCTCCTTTTTGATAACTCATCAGCGCTTTGAGTTTGTAATGAGGGAAAAGCAGACCGATTTCCATTGTCTTACCAGCGGCTAATGCACTTTTTACTTTGGAAAAAACACGCGCGGCTTCCGGCGTATTGGCAAGCTCGATGGAGCCGTAATATTTTTGATTAATAATGATTTTTTGCATAGGCGCATTTTAGCGTTTAAAACTTTGGGGACACTTCAAACTGTAATCCGATAACTGCTTTAATAATTAAAACATACCTACTTGGTTTCTTCCATGCTCTTTCGCATAATACAGTCCCTGATCCGCACGTTTGAACAACTCGCTAAAACTGTCCTGTGGATCAAAAAGGCTTACCCCTAGACTGATCGTGATTTTTCCAACTACCGGAAACAAGGTATTTTCAACTGCCACGCGCAGTTTTTCTGCAAACTCTCGGACATTCTCCCTATCGGTACTGGGACAAAGAACCAAAAACTCTTCTCCCCCCCAACGGGCAAATACATCGATTTTACGGATGTTTTCCTGTACCGTAGCCGCCAATTGAACAAGAACTTTGTCTCCCACATCATGACCATGTGTGTCATTGACCGATTTAAAATGGTCAATATCGATCAAAATCAGAGACAAAGGTTGTAAAAACCGGCGCGAACGTTCCGATTCGAGCGCAAAAAGCTCTTCAAACTTATGCCGATTGTAAATACCGGTGAGCTGATCGATGGTTGCGATCCTCTCGATCTCCTGATGGAGCATTGTCTCTTCGGTAACATCCTTTCCCGTCGAAACAAATCCGATAATCACATGATCTTCATCCTTTAGCGGCGTGATTGTTTTTTTCTCGTAATACAGATCGCCGTTTTTCTTTCGGTTAACGAGTGTATTGCGATACACTTTTCCGTCCAAAATCGTTGTCCACAGCTCTTTGTAAAATTCGCGGTTATGAACCCCTGATTTGGAGATTCTCGAATTTTGTCCAATAACTTCCTCTCGGTCGTACCCCGTATGAGTGCAATACGCATTGTTCACATACGAAATAGTTCCGAACTTATCGGTCATATACACAATATCATCGATCTGCTCGACCGCTTTGAAGAGTTTATCGATCATGTAGCGCGATTGTTTGATTTCTCGCATATCGATAATCATCCCCGAAAGAACAGTATCGTCCACCGTTGCACTCACCATCACCGGAATCGCAACCCCATATTTATCCAGAAGCTCTAATTCATAATTTTCCAGATGATCTTCCCGAAGCAATCGTTCCATCAATATTTCTCTATCCTCGGGATTTTTATACCGCATCACACTGCTTGTCCCGATTAGCTCGTCGGGTGAATCATAGCAGAGCATTTTGACCAATGCCGGGTTAACATAGAGAATATTACCGGACACATCACAACGGTAAATCCCGATCGTTGCATGTTCGACCATATCCCGATATTTTTTTCCGATTTTTCCAATATTTGTTGAGATGCTTTACGCTCACTGATATCACGCACACTGCTCAAAACATACGATTTTTTATCTATTTCAATGAGTTTTGCATTCACTTCTACAGGAATTCGTTCTCCATTTTTGCACAGATGTTCCACTTCAATGCGTATTGATCCATTCGTGCGCATCTGATCTACCACTTCTGCCATCCGTTTTTCGTAATCGACCGTAAACTCAGGGGCATCGAGGTCTCTAACGCTCATTTTTAGCATCTCTTCATGAGTATAACCGCGTGTTTTCCACGCATTTTCATTCAGATACAGAAAATTTCCTTGCAGATCATGCATAATGATCGAATCTTTCGCAGCTTCCAAAAGATGAGACTGCATGGTCAAGACTTTTTCCCGCTCATACTCTTGGGTAATATCCCGTGCCGTCGAAAGTGCTCCGGTGATGTTCCCCTCTTCATCTCTTAAATTTTGGCACCACCATGCCAACAGACGTTTTTGACCGTCATGCCGCCGCTGCCAGCTCTCCACATAGACCGAATCAATACTCCCCTCCAACAAAGGGTGAACGGTTTCATAGGTATCCTGCTCCCCTTCAAAATACTCAACGGCTTCATGACCGATCACATCGGCTCCAAAAAACGTCAACCCCTGCGTGTTCGCCCATACGTACCGCTTGTCATTGTCCACTTGCATGATGATATCAGGAATGGAGAGCAAAATTCCCTCTGTTTTTTTCTGAAGCTCCTTAAAATCACTCAGTGCTTTTTCTTTTTTACGATAAAGGTACGCCAAACCGAAACTTCCTATTCCTGCCAAAAAAAGTCCAATGACAGCAGCAATAAAGATCATTGGCAAATGCTTATTAAGTTTCTCGTACAAAACATCAGCAGGGACAAAGGTAACCACTTTCCAGCCAAAATCTTCATCACGCTTCACTAACTTTGAAGAGGTTTTAGTCTGCAAATAAACGGTTTTAAATGTCCACAGCCCCTGTGCATCTTCAAATTGTCCGTGATCTTCACTCGCAATCTTGTTCCACGAGCTAGGATAGCGATGTCCCAATGTCAGATCACTGCGATGGCGCATAAATCCCCATTCATCCGCAGCCTTTTCCCCTTTGAGAAAATACCCCTGCTCATCCAAAATCATCGACGTTCCATACGATGCTGCTGTACTTTTTTGAAACTTCTCAATCAAATAACTGCCTAAATAGTTGATGATAAGGATGCCTCGACGATGTCCATGTATGTCCACCAGCGGTGTTGCAATACGAATCATGGGTTTGTAGGGTATCTCTACTTTCCCATGCTCAACATTGAGATCAAACGGTGACACATAGATCGAACCTATAGGCAAACCGGCGCTGTTTTGAAAATAGTAGCGCCCTTTTTTGTTTTGCAGTTCACCGTCTTGCTTAATCAAGGTATCGCCATTACGATAATCGATTCGGAATTTTTCCATCCCCGTCTCATCGATCCAGCGGATTTGATCGTAGCTGTTTCGATGTTTCATCAAAAGAGCAAAGTCATTCAAAATATCAATTTTTGCGTCATGTTGGTGATGATCAATATATTTGCGCAGTTCATGATAATGAGAAAGAAATTCTACATCATTTTTGACACCTTCCAGCGATCCCTCCATCCCTGTCTTTCCGGCATTTATCAACGCCATTTCGTGTGCGGAAGCTTCAACGAGAAGGTTCTCTTGTTGACTTACATGCACATACAGTGCCAAACCGATAATAGCAATTGCCGGGAGGATAAAAAGAAAAATAGCTTGAAAACTGATATCTTTTTGAAATTTTTTATTCATAAAAGCCCATTCATTCACTTTAAATTTATTTTCATTGATAGTAAAAAATTATAGCGTTTAAAACTTTGGGGACACTTCAGAAATATAACTCATACATAACGACGAGTCAGTGCTTTTTTCATAATTTTATATTATCTTTAAGTAAGAAAGCGCTATTATGGCTTTCGATAGAGAGTTAATAGGATTTTTATTTAATGAAAAAATATGAATTAGAAAATACCCAGCTTCATGAGATTTTAGAGAACTCTCCTGATGGAATGTTTACCATCAATACTGATTTGATTATCCAATACGTAAATCCCGCTTTTTGCAAACTTTTGGGCTATCCTTCCGATGAACTCTATGGAACATCCATCATTGATCATTTGGGCGACTTAAGTATCCTTGGCGACTGTATGGTAGCCGTACAAGAGTGTGGACATTGTAACGATCAAGAAACCATTTTCAAGCGAAAAGACAACTCCGTCGTTCACATCTCGAAAAATGTTCAAGCTTTATACGACAACGAAGGTAATATGTACAACATTCTCGTAAGCATACGTGATATGAGCGCGCTGCACAAACTTAACAAAGAGCTTCTGGAAGCTAAATACGATCTCCTCACCGGCCTCCCCAATCGAACCAAACTGTTAAGCGATATCGATCATATTGAGTCTCCTTTCAATCTTATTTTAATCAACATTGACAGCTTCAAAGAGCTCAATACTTTCTATGGGCATAAAATCGCAGATCAAATTCTCCACTCTTTTGCTACGGAGCTCGTAGAGTACGCAAAAACCATGGAAAACGCAACGGTCTATAAACTACCCGTTGATGAATACGTTATCCTCGTCCAAAGTTCGTGTAGCAACGTAGAGGTATCAGAGTGCATCGACCGACTCTTTCTATGGCTTAACAACAAAATATTTACCGTAGCCGATCATGAAATCAGTTTGAATGTCACCATCGGTATTGCAGGGTCCCATGTAGGAGAGGTCTGCCATTTAGACAAAAAAGAGGTGATGGCACACTCCGACATGGCACTCAAACTGGCCAAAAAAAGACGCAACAATTATCTCTATTACGATGAATCGTTTCATATCAAAGAGGATTATGAGAACAATTTATTATGGATCAAACGATTGCGAGATGCGATAGATGAAAACAGAGTTGTCCCTTTTTATCAATCCATCGTTAATGCGAAAACACTCAAAATAGAAAAATACGAGGCATTGGTACGGATCATCGAAAAAGACGGCACCGTGATTCCTCCCATCCAATTTTTAGAAATCTCCAAAAAAGTCAGGCTTTATCATCACATCACCAAAATCATGCTGGACAAAGTGATTGAGGAAATGGCCCATCATCCACATCTAAAATGTTCCGTCAATCTCTCAATCGAAGATATAAATGATATCTTTGTCAATGCGTATATCATCAATAAGATCAAAGATTGTCCCTACAGCCACCGTATTATTTTTGAGATTTTGGAATCTGAGGGGATTGAAAACTATGAAATTATCAGTGATTTCATCTCTACGGTAAAAAAATACGGTGTCGAAATTGCCATCGATGATTTTGGTGCAGGGTATTCGAATTTTGTTTACATCACCAAATTGGATATTGACTACATCAAAATCGACGGTTCCATTATACGCAATATCGATACGGATCTGACTTCACAAATCATTACGAAAACCATCATCGATTTTGCAAGTCAGCTGGAAATCAAAACGGTAGCCGAGTTTGTCCACAATGAGAACGTCAACAACTACCTCAAAAACCTTCCGTTGAACCATTTACAAGGCTACTTTTACGGAGAACCTTCACCTGAAATGAAAGATTAACCCAAGGATTATACGATGCAAAGAAGAGATTTTATGGCACTGGGCGCTGCGACTTTAGCTAGCGGTTTAACCGCTGCAACTGCCGCTGATACAGTACCAGAGCCAAGAGCCACTCACCCTGAGATGCTAACACAAAAACCGCTTGCATTTGATCCTAAAAAACTCGACGGTATTTCGGAAAAAATGATCGTTTCCCATCATGATAACAATTACGCTGGAGCGGTGAAACGTTCACGAGCCATTGAAGAAAAAATTGCGGCTCTGAACAGTTCTGTCAATCCGTTTGAATTGGGAGCGCTCAAACGTGAACAAATGGTCGCCCTTAACTCTATGATTTTGCATGAGTACTATTTCGATGCTCTGGGAACTGCAGGAGCTATGGAGAGCAAACTCAAACGGATGCTCGAACTCTCTTTTCGTACGGTAGGCGAATGGGAAAATGAGTTTAAAAAAACAGCCCTCTCACTGGGCGGAGGATCAGGATGGGTATTGCTTGTTTACAATGCGCGGATTAAACGGCTTGAAAATGTTTGGTCATGGGATCATATGCACGGTCTTTGGGATTCCAAAATTATTTTGGCATTGGACATGTATGAACATTCCTATCAGATGGATTTTGGTGCCAATGCAAAAGGGTACATCGACGCCTTTTTCAAAAACATCAACTGGGATGTAGTGAATGCCCGAATAGGTGCTATAGCTTAAAAAAATCACGGCAAATGCCAATGATTTTTTCTTGACGTTCTTTACCCACACTTTCCTTTTGACGAATCGTGTGCACCCGTTCGATGAGATCGCTTATCCCCTCTGGAATAAGCTTCGTGAGATACTGGCGCAGTGCCGAACTCACCGCGGGTGCTTTGCCCGATGTGTTGATCCCCACACACAAATCTCCCTGAACAATCAACGCCGGAAAGATAAAACTGCACAAGGCAGGTGAATCGACACAATTCACAGGTGTTTTAACACGCATACAAGCACTATAAATTTTCTCCTGCTCACCCAGATCATCCAATGCTGCAATCACCAAAAAGCGGTTATCACAATCCTCGATCACGTATTCCCGTTCTAAAAGCGTTATCGCATGTATCTGGCTCAACACTCTGATTTCTTCATGAATAGCAGGGGCAATGACCGTAAGCTTTGGAAAAAACTTCACAAGCTGCTCGATTTTACGCAGTGCCACTTCACCCGCTCCGATCACGACGATATCTTGCCCTTGCAGATCAACGAACATGGGAAACAGTGCCATTAAATCCCTTCGTAAGCCTTAGCCAATAATCTCAATAATACCCGTTTCATTCGCTTCTATGATCGCTTTAATCCTAAGGGCATGTTTTAACAATATTTCTCCGTTATTTTCAACCGAGCTGTTCCCAATACGTAGCCAAATGATATGTGGAGGAAATCCATAATACGTAGTCAGTTCGTTGAAATCAGAATCTTTACTGACAATAACAAAACCATTCTCTTTGGCATACTTCCACACATCAAAATCAGACGCAGTATCCAAATGCAACGCAGCAATATGTACCGATTCTGGGAATTCATCAATGACTTTTGGAATTAAACGGTACGAAAGATTCTGATCGAGCAAAAGTTTCATGCACAAACCGAAAGTTTATGCTCTTTGTCCGCGGCATAGGACAATGCAGCCAGAATATCCTCTTCGGTAAGTTCAGGGAAATCTTCGATAATTTGTGCAAAATTCATTTTGTTCGCAAGCATGTCGAGAATATCATACACGCTAATACGCATACCGCGAATTGTCGGTTTACCGGAGCGAATTCGTGCATCAATAGTAATAATGGTGCGATAGTCCGTCATACATGCCCTTTGAATTAATTGCAAGTATTATACTACTTATCGGTTCAAAAATTTCTAATCTTCTTACTCAATCTATTTTTATTTTTAAAACAAGAAGATGCTTAAAAATTAATCACCATATTGCAATTTGCTACCACATTTTACACTATTATTTCCATACAAAAAAGTCTTAAAGGGGAAAAAGATGAACGGATCACTCTACTTAATCGGATGCGGACCGGGTGATGCCGATTTACTCACCCTCAAAGCCCTCAAGACGATACAAAAACTCGATATCGCCCTCATCGATCATTTACTCACCCAAGAAATCATCGATTTGATCCCGGCACGTACAAAAGTCGTATTCGTGGGAAAAGAAAAAGGGTGCCACAGCTCTACCCAAGACGAAATCAATACCATTATAGCCTCCTATGCCCTCCAGGGATTACGTGTAGGCCGTCTCAAATGCGGCGATCCCTATATCTTCGGTCGCGGAACCGAAGAGGCGATCTATGCGATGGAGCTGGGTATTCACACCGAAGTGATTCCCGGTATCTCCTCAGCCCTTAGCGGACCACTCAGTGCTGGTATTGCCCCAACGGCACGCGGGTATGCGACAGGAATGTCAGTCGTATCGGCGCATCTGGCGGGTGATCGTGTAAACTTGAGCTGGATACCGCTTTTAGGCTTCTCCAGCCATACCACCATCGTCCTCATGGGACTCAGCCGTGCAGGACAAATCCGCGACGAAGCATTGCAACAGGGGATTAATCCGTCGTTGAGTGTTGCCATTGTTTCCAATGCGACCAGCGCCAACCAAAGCACCATTATCACCACACTAAACGACCTCGAACGCGCCGCCAAAAAAGCACCAAAACCTGCGATTATGATTTTTGGAAATGTCGTCGCACTCGAATCCAAACTCCCAAAATACATCCATGAGATCAAGGAGACCACCCATGACATCGCTCTCTCAAGCTAACGAAGCGCGCAGTGCAAAGCGCCACAAAATCGAATCCATCAAAGAGGCCTTTAGTGCCCGTGAGGCATGGGAACGACTGATCGGTTACTCCAAAACAGGCTATGACTCGATTAGCGAAGAGGACAAAGATTTCGTCCTCAAAAGTTTCGGTGTGTTTGACCGTCCTGCCACTCCGGGGCGCTTTATGATCCGTGTGCGCGTTGCGGGCGGGATTTTGAGCGTTGAGCAGGCACGCGTACTTGCCGATGTCGCCAAACGCTTTGGTCGAGACTACATCGACATCACCACACGCATGCAAATCGAACTGCGCTACATCACGATCGAGGATATGCCTGAAGCACTCGCACTTTTGGAGAGTGTGGGACTAACGAGTTACCAAACGGGGGTTGATAATTTCCGCAATGTCCTCATCGATCCTCTCGATGGTTTGGCGATGGACAACATCATCCCCTGCGTGGAGATCATGCATGAGATTCAAGCCGTCTTTTTGAAAAATGACGACTGGATTACCACCATGCCGCGTAAGTTCAACATCGGCATCAGCGGTTCACTCTCCAATCGCTGTAACATCTTCGGTCAGGATTTCGCCCTCGCTCTCGCTCAAAAAGACGGCGTTTACGGATTTAATCTCTATTTGGGAGGTCGCGTCGGATTTTTGGCCCAGGATGCCGATATGTTTGTTCTCCCATCGCAAGCAACGCAAGTTTTTCTTGCAGTCGTAACCCTATTTAAAACCTACGGCTTTCGCGATAACCGCAACAAAAACCGTCTCAAATTTCTCATTGATGCAGTAGGAATGGCAGAGTTTCGTGATGCCATCGAAAAACAGCTGGGACATGCAATGCATACCGGTGGTGAAACCCTTTGCACCGCTGAGGGGGGAGATTACTACGGTAAAATTGCCCTCAAAGACGAATCCTTTGCTCTCTACGCAGCTGTTCCAAGCGGTGTGTTCAGCGGAAGCGATTTGAGCGATGCAGCAGACGTTGCCGCGGCACAAAACGGAGCGCTGCGTTTTACCATCGAGCAAAACCTCATCATCACAGGCATTCGCGATGAACTAACAGCTCTGGAATCACCGCTGTTTGTGAAATACCCCAACCGTCCCTCACCGTACATGGCAAACCTCATCGCGTGTGCGGGCACCGAGCACTGTCCCTTTGGCGTTATCCCTAACAAACCTGATGCGATAGAGATGGGCGAATATCTAGCCCGTGTGGTCCCCATTGCGGATGCCAAAATCCGTTTGTATTGGTCAGCGTGCATCAAAGGGTGTGGAATTCACGGTGCGGGTGATCTGGGATTTGTAGGATGCAAAGTTCCCCATAACGGAATAACCGTATTGGGTGTGGACATCTTCATCGGCGGAAGCCTCAGCGGCGAAGGGAGTGAAGGACATTTACTGCTCAAGGGAATCATCCTCGAAGAAGCCCGTGAGTATGTCGCCGAGCTGATGTTCCAATACCGTGATCACCGCATTGGCAAAGAGAGTTTGGAAAAATTCATCCGCCGCTTGCAAGTGCGCTATACCAATCATGCCATCGGTTTTGTAATGCGCTGGAATCGTTTGATGCGTTTGGAAAACAATCTCGATGCCATGCTCTCTTTTAATCTCAAAAAACAGGGTGGTTCCCACCGTGAGAGCGATGAGATTTTTGATTTTGGAATACAAATCATTCGCGGTGTAACGGGGAGCAATCCCTACGATAGCGATGAGCCGCTTGCCGAAGAACGAAAAAGCTACCGTCACAATGTTTCCGAGCTCTCAGCCTATGCCCCCATACTGGAAAAAATGGTAGAGCCAAATCCGCTTCAACGCTCGGTCGTTTTTACCGAGATTGTTGTTGAGTTAAAGAAAATTTCCCATGAAGTCCATTGAACCCATCCAAACAGGCTGTCCGTTTTGCGGCACAGGGTGTGCATTGAGTGTTGAGTGCTCCGGTGATAGCTATAAGGTCAAAGGGGATAAGACCAATCCCTCGACCAACGGGGATCTGTGCTTCAAACCAATCCAAATGGCAAAAGCGCTCAATGACGCTCGGCTCACTGTCCCCATGTATCGTAAACATAAATACGAACCGTTCAAGCCTATCAGCTGGAATGAGGCGATTGGTATCGTTGCCAAAAACATCACCTCGTTGCCAACAGAAGCCCTGTACTTTTACCTCTCTGGGCAACTGCTCAGCGAAGAGAGCTATCTCTTTACCAAACTCATCAAAGGGCATTTAGGGACGAATAACGTCGATGCAAACTCACGTCTGTGCATGGCAAGTGCGGTAGTTTCCCACAAAATGGTTTTCGGAAGCGATGGTCCCGTGGGAAACTATCGTGACATTGATGATGCCGATGTCATACTCATCAGCGGTTCCAATCCTGCATGGGCGCATCCCGTAGTGTTTCGACGTATATTGGCACGTAAAAAGGCCCATCCTCAAACCCTGATCATTACGATCGATCCTATCCGTACCGAAACTGCTCAAAAAAGCGACCATTGGATAGGTTTGCACAGCGGCAGTGACACAACTCTTTACAATGCACTCTTAGCCGAACTGTATCGCCGGGGAAAATGCGATTTTGAGTTTATCCGACGTGCTTCTCAAGGGTTTGAAATAACACTTGCCGAAGCGATGACTTTACCCTATGAAGAGGCGATTAAAGTGTGCGGTATATCCTTAGAAAGTGCCGAAATACTCTTAGAGTCCCTCGCTTCTCAAAAAAAAGTGGTAGGTTTTTGGTGCCAAGGGCTCAACCAAGCCACCGATGGAGTAATGCGCAATATCGGTTTTATCAATCTTTTCCTATCGACCGGACGCCTCAATGCGCATAAAGGATGCCCTATCTCTCTGACAGGTCAGCCAAACGCGATGGGGGGACGTGAAACAGGGTATCTTTCCAACGCACTTCCTGGTTACCGTGATGTGCGCAACGCTTCACACAGAGCAACCTGCGAACACCATTGGAATCTAAGTCCAAATCATATCTCTCCCACCCCGGGGATGACCATCAATGATGCGATGGATTCGATTTTAGAAAATAAAACAAAATTTTTATGGGTAGCATGCACCAATCCGCTCATCACCCTTCCTGATGTCAAAAAAACCCAACGCGCGCTCAACCATACCGATCTTTTTTTGGTCGTTCAAGATTGCGTTATGAGCCAAACAGCATCCATGGCAAACTTGATTCTTCCGACACATTCATGGGGGGAGAAAGAGGGAAGCATGACCAATTCCGAACGCTTCATCAAACGCGTACGACCGTTTAAACAAGCTCCAAGGGGAACCAAAAGTGACATTGAAATCATCTACGACGTTGCAAAAGCGCTGGGAATAGCAGGTTTTGATTATCCAAATACGGCTTCGGTTTTCAATGAGTACAAACAGCTCACATCCGACCGTTTGTGCGATCAAAGTACCCAGGATTACGACACCTTGTCCTACCAATGGGGCGGAGAAAGACTTTATAGCGATGAAATATTCGCAACGGCCTCGACCAAAGTGCAGTTTCATCCCATCGTTTCTTCCTCTCTCTCATTAGGAGAAAAAGAGTTCGTTCTCATCACCGGGCGTACTAAAAAACAGTGGCACACCATGACCCGCACAGGCTTATCAAGCGAACTGCTCAAAGAGGAAGAAGAACCGTATTTGCTTATGAACGGCAACGAAGCACAGGAGATGAATATCCGGCAAGGGGATAAAATCAAAATCTCTAACGCATTGGGTTCTTTGGAGTTGATAGTCCGTTTTGGTGATTTGGCGCCAAAACACCTTTTTTCTCCGTTTGGGTATTCCAGCGCTCCTATTAACACCTTAGTTTTTGCCGTACACGACCCTTTTTCATTTCAAACCGCATTCAAATCAGCAAAAGTGCTTAAACTATTCATAACTTTATTTTATCATTATTTTTTGAGATATCAAAATTTACTTAGGGTTACTTTTGCTGATTTGAATGCGGTTTGAAATGAAAAAGGGTCGTGTACGGCAAAAACTAAGGTGTTAATAGGAGCGCTGGAATACCCAAACGGAGAAAAAAGGTGTTTTGGCGCCAAATCACCAAAAC
>JAMCPS010000145.1 GCA_023379705.1 Campylobacterota bacterium | reverse complement strand
CAGACGTGTGCTCTTCCGATCTGGAAGGCACTGCGGTGCTATATGTCTACCATCATTGATGCTTGTACAAAAGAATTGCTCGCATGGGTGCTGAGCAACTCTCTAGAAATAGATTTTGTTCTCGAAACCGTGAGCCAGCTCATCAAAAATCATGGTATCTCTCTGACAGCCGAGACCCTAATTAATTCGGATCAAGGTGCGCACTACACAAGTATAAAGTTTAGCCAGCTGATAAAAGACAGTGAACTGAGACAGTCCATGTCCCGAAAGGCAAACTGTTGGGATAACGCTCCGCAGGAATCTTTTTACGGTCACATGAAAGATGAAATTAATATTTCACTGTGCACAACGTTTGAAGAAATTCATGAAGTGATCAGCGACTGGACTAATTATTATAACAACGACCGATACCAATGGGATTTGGCAAGATTAACTCCAATGGAATATTACAATTATCTCCTAACAGGTGAATATCCTTTAATAATACCAAAAGCAAAAGGCGAAGGAGGTGAAGATTGATGGCGGGGCTCAGTCACGTGCCATGAGTTTTTTCCTTTGACTTCCAGAGAGGCAGCGCATGTCAGTAATAAAAAGAAGTGAAGTGATACACACCATCTCCCTTATAAACCCACACCGAGCACTCGGGTTGCTACTTAGGGTTGCCCTATTCTTCCTTGTGGCAAAGCGCAGGTAGTTTACCTTAAATACCTATATGATTGGAGTAACAAAAACCCAAAATGTCCTTGACATAGGGTACACATTAGTATGTAAATGCCTACGTTAATATTTTTTTAATTTTTTTATTGAGTTCTTTAGGAAGGTAACATTCCTTGTCTAATCCAAGTCCGAACACAGCATTTAATGCCGTACATACCTGCGATCCATTGTATGTTGATTGGTAATACATATCCTGAACAGTAGTTTTCTGGGGATTCTTTAGTGTTTCAATTATGTTCTCTGTGGTGAAGTGCGTTCCATAATCATCAAGCTTTGCCTCAAGTAAACGATATACAAGGAGGGCAGTGCAACATACCAAAATTGAGTTATTATTCTCTCCCTCTTGCGGTGATGAACCGGACGGGCTGAGAAGTTTGTTTTCATTACTCTAAAGCAGTCCTCAATCTTATGTCTCTTGTTACTGATGCCAATTATTGTTTTAGCATCGCATCCAGATTTGTGGCTATGGCATAATAACCGTCATATTTTTCTTCCTCCTCAATTACACTCTGGTCAATGTAGTAGGAGTCTGTAACTTTATCTCTTGATTCAGAGATAATATCTTTGAAAAAGGCACCTATTTTGAGGTCTTGATAGATCTTCTGCAAAACAAAGTAGCCTATATTCACTTGATTACTTGAAGATACAAGGGTATTGTTTGATTTGATCTTTTTATCAAAATCTATAATCACCTCCATCGAAACTTTGCTGCTCTTTAGTTCATCGTTAAGCTTTTGTATTTGTTCTTTTGCATAAGTCAGCGGATCACCTGTAATCTTCAAGAGAACAGAATGTTTTCCGATTCTTAGGATATTTTTCGTTGTAGTTTTCTTCCCATTTCTAAATCCTTTTTGTGCTTAGTAAATGGGGTCTTTTGAATTTTTGTCATAATATAATTTCATGTACTAATTACATCACGATATACAACTAAACACAACACATACAACAAAATATTTTACGAATTTGACAACAAAACCCGTCTTTAGACTTTAGCACCATTATTTTTTAGGAGAAACCAACATATCAAACTCGGAAAATCAGCGCAAATTAGCGCTTTTTTTATTCCAAAAACACTTGCAAAAATATTTTTTTCGATGTATAATTAATGGTGTTAAATGGTGCTAATGCTGTTGTACAGAAGGAGGTTTTATGGCTTATTTCCTTAAAAAATCAAAGCTTAAAAAAGGTATCTACCTTCAGATTTATGAATCATTCTACAATAATGAAAAAAAGGAAACCTCTCATAAGTCCTATAGGGCACTTGGCTATGTGCAGGATCTTATCGACTCGGGTATTTCTGACCCAATTACCTATTATTCCGATATCGTCGCTCAAGCGAACATCGATGCAAAGATTACTAAAGAAGAAAATGAGGCAAAGCAGATAGGCGAATCCCCAGAAAACTACCTTGGCTATTTCCTTTTACAGAGCATTTATGACAGTCTGCACATCTCCAATTACCTGGATTTAATGCAGTCTGTCAGGGGATTCCGCTTTCGCCTCTCCGGACTAATGGAGGCCCTCATTTACAGCAGGGCAGTTGACCCGTGCTCCAAGAATAGAACCTGTCACGACGTGCTTCCTAAATTGTATGAATCCTATGATCTTTCCTATGACCAGATTCTTGACGGTGTTGAGTATATGGGCAATGAATATGAAAAGATTATCGAGATCTTCAATCATCAGGTCAACCTCAAATACCCCTTGGATACATCTACTACTTACTTTGACTGCACTAACTTCTATTTCGAGATCGACAAGGAAGACGAATCCAGAAAAAAGGGTCCTTCCAAAGAAAACAGGAATGATCCCATAATCGGTCTTGGACTGCTGCTGGACGCAAACCAGATCCCAATCGGCATGAAGCTTTATCCCGGCAACGAAAGCGAGAAACCCGTCATACGCGATGTCATAAAGGAACTCAAGGACCGGAGCCGGATATCCGGCAAAACGGTACAAGTTGCAGACAAGGGCCTAAACTGTTCCGACAATGTAATTAATGCCATAAAAAACAAGGACGGCTACTTGTTCTCAAAATCGGTGAAACAACTCCCCGAAATTGAAAAGACGTGGATCCTCTTAAAGGATGGCTATAAAAAAGTCATTGACAGCGATGGAACGCTTCTCTACCAGATCAAGGAATGCATTGATGAATTCCCTTATATCTACACAGATGAAAACGAAAAAAAACATACCATAAAACTAAAAGAAAAAAGGGTTGTCACATACAATCCCAAGCTAGCGGAGAAAAAGAAGTACGAAATAAACAAGATGGTTGAAAAAGCTAATATGCTAAAAGCCTGCCAAGCAAAAAAGAGCGAATACGGAGAATGTAGCAAATATGTCACTTTTGGCTGCGCCGACCGAAAAGGAAATGTTATTGATGGCAAGGTAAGAGTAGATATTAACCGGAATGCTATTGATAAGGATTTAATGTTGGCCGGTTACAACCTTCTTGTCACATCAGAAATTAAAATGAAGGCAGACGATGTATACAACACCTACCATAACCTATGGAGGATTGAGGAGTCGTTTAAAGTGATGAAAACCTACCTTAACGCACGTCCTGTCTACCTACAGAAGACAGCATCAATCCATGGGCATTTCCTGATCTGTTATCTTGCCGTACTTCTCGTCAGGCTCCTGCAGTTCAAAGTGCTGAAAAACCAATATTGC
This sequence comes from Campylobacterota bacterium, assembly GCA_023379705.1. Taxonomy (GTDB): domain Bacteria; phylum Campylobacterota; class Campylobacteria; order Campylobacterales; family Sulfurimonadaceae; genus Sulfuricurvum. Next base: position 349 of record JAMCPS010000145.1, on the reverse strand, counting down.
ACGGAAAAACTTATTAATTTTATTCGAGAATTCCGGATTGTGAAATTAGAACATAATAAATATGTGAATATCTCATCATCTTCTAAATTTATAAAAAGCCTGTCAGGTGATCTGAAACTTCCAATCACCAATTACTTTCTTAATGAGTCACAAATAAAAATGATGCTAAACTACAAATTATGAAGTTTAGCACCATTTTTCTCTTTTTATTCCTAAAGTCAGGACTTATGCTAAGACTCATTGACCATATATATAGTCAACAAAAAATACATCCTTATTTTTTAGCAGTTTGGATGTTTAGACAATAAAACAATCCTTTTTGCCTGGTCTTTCATCAAGTTCTTTTCTT
>JAMCPS010000144.1 GCA_023379705.1 Campylobacterota bacterium | reverse complement strand
CCTGAATATCCTGGATACGAAATCCTCATCACCAAAGAAGTGGTCGAAGAGCGTACTAAGCCCGTCTATATCAAAAAAACTACTAAAAAAAGCGCATAGGACACAATAATGTTATTTAATAAATTTATCGGTATGTTTTCCAATGATCTCTCTATCGACTTGGGAACTGCCAATACCCTCGTCATCGTAAAAGGAAAAGGGATTGTTATCAATGAACCTTCGGTTGTCGCCGTTAAAACCGAAAGAAATGGTCATCAAAGAGTTCTGGCAGTGGGTCGTGAAGCAAAAGAGATGGTTGGTAAAACACCTGGAAATATCAAAGCAATCCGCCCAATGAAAGACGGAGTTATCGCAGACTTTGATATGACTGAAAAAATGATCCGTAAATTTATCGAAAAAGCGCATGGACGCAGCAGTCTTATCAGTCCTCGTATCATCATTTGTATCCCATATGGTTTGACACAAGTTGAACGTAAAGCGGTTCGTGAGTCTGCTATGAGTGCCGGGGCACGTGAAGTTTATCTCATCGATGAGCCAATGGCGGCTGCAATCGGTGCAGGTATTGATATTCGTGAACCAAAAGGGAATATCATCGTTGACATCGGAGGGGGAACCACTGAAATCGGCGTTATCTCATTGGGCGGTTTGGTACTGTGCCGATCTATCCGTGTTGCAGGGGACAAAATTGACCGCGCGATTATGGATTACGTCAAACGCAAATACAATCTTCTCATCGGTGAACGTATCGCCGAAGACATCAAGATTAATATTGGTACGGCTATGCCATTGGCACAAGAGCTTAAATTGATCGTCAATGGCCGTGATCAGGTTGAGGGTTTGTTAACCTCACTGGAACTTAGCAGCGAAGATGCTCGTGAAGCGATGCGTGATCCTCTCAAAGAAATTCTAGAAGCGCTTCGTGATGTACTGGAAAATATGCCGCCTGACCTTGCGGGTGACATTGTCAACAATGGCGTTATTTTGACAGGTGGTGGAGCCTTGATCCGTCAACTGGACAAGTTCCTTTCAGAAACCATTAAAATCCCTGTATACGTAGCCGATGAGCCGCTTTTATGCGTTGCTCGCGGAACCGGACGTGCCTTAGAAGAAATCGATCAGCTTCACGAACTTTTTGATAATGAATAAACAGCATGTCTCGCTCACACTTTTCTTTGTAGGGTGCGTGAGCGGAGCTCTTTATTTCAGCCCCTTTCTTCAATCCCCTTTTTTAAAATTATCACACTCAATCAAGCTCGTCTATCTGGATCAAATTCAGAGTTTCAACCAAACGATCACCGAACACTTCAATCAAAAAGAGACCATTATTCGATTACAACGTGAGAATCGTTATTATGAGCGTGAGCTCTTAACCATGCACCAAGTAGCAGATGAGTACAGCAATATGCTACGTGAACAAAACAGTTCCATTAAAACACTCCCCTCACTTGAGTTGGTACGCAGTATATCCTACGTTCGAATGGGGGATCCTCATAAACTTTGGCTCGAAATGGACCATTTTGATCCCAAGCAAGTTTACGGCCTTTTGTATCGTGGATACGCGGCAGGTATTGTGGTTGCTAACAACAAACGCCCTATGGCATTACTCAACGGAGATCTTAAAAGTACCTATGCCGTTTCTGTAGGAAGCTCACAGGCCCCGGGCATTGTACGAGGAAATAACGAGCGTAAATTGATCGTCGATTTTATCCCCACATGGGTCCCCATTGCCATCGGAGACGAAGTAACTACCTCTGGATTAGACCAAATATTTCTTTCAGGCTTGCAAGTTGGAAAAGTCATCTCTATTTCACGAGCAAGCGGGTATCAAAGTGCCGTAGTAGAACCCTATTTTTACGCAAAGAAACCCGCTTATTTTCACATTATAACCAAGGTGAGATAGCCCTCAATAATCCGATTTTAAGTGCTTTAGCCCTATAATTAACAAATTTATTGATTATGAGGGACATTAATGCCAAAACGCGACGACATCAAAACCATACTCCTTATCGGATCAGGCCCCATTGTCATCGGTCAGGCGTGTGAGTTTGACTACTCTGGAACACAAGCGGTCAAAACGCTTAAAGAGTTAGGCTACCGCGTTGTTTTAATCAACTCCAATCCAGCCACTATTATGACCGATCCTGAATTTGCCGATCGTACCTATATCGAGCCTATCAAACCTGAAATTATTGCCCAAATTATTAAACAAGAAAATGTCGATGCCGTCCTTCCAACCATGGGAGGGCAAACAGCTTTAAATGCAGCAATGCTGATGCATGATGCCGGAATGCTGGAGGGTGTTGAATTTTTGGGTGCCAGTCCTGCCGCCATTAAAAAAGGGGAAGACCGCCAAGCATTTAAAGAGTGCATGATCAAAATCGGCATGGACCTACCGATCTCCCAATATGCGTATAATATGGACGAAGCACTTAATGCCGCCAACAATATAGGTTTCCCCCTTATCATTCGAGCTTCTTACACCCTTGCAGGTGGCGGAAGCGGGGTTGCTTACAATATTGATGAGTTCAAACTTCTGGCACAAAGAGGTTTGGACGAAAGCCCGGTTACTGAAATTCTGATTGAAGAATCACTCCTTGGATGGAAAGAATATGAGATGGAAGTCATACGTGACCGTAACGATAACTGTATCATTATTTGTTCTATCGAGAACTTTGACCCGATGGGTGTTCACACAGGTGACTCCATCACCGTAGCTCCTGCACTAACACTTACGGACAAAGAATATCAGCGTATGCGTGATGCTTCTTTTGCTATTTTACGTGAAGTAGGCGTTGATACAGGAGGATCAAACGTTCAATTTTCGGTTAATCCAAAAACAGGACGTATGATCGTCATCGAAATGAATCCTCGTGTTTCACGTTCATCTGCATTGGCTTCAAAAGCTACCGGCTATCCAATTGCAAAAATTGCTACCTTGCTTGCGGTTGGTTTTACCCTAGATGAATTGACCAACGATATAACCGGAACACCTGCGAGCTTTGAACCGGTTATTGACTATATCGTCACCAAAATTCCCCGCTTTACCTTTGAAAAATTTCCGGAAGCAGAATCAACCCTAACTACGAGTATGAAATCAGTAGGGGAAGTCATGGCGATTGGCCGTACTTTCAAAGAATCTGTCCAAAAAGCACTCTGTTCTCTCGAAACAGGTCTTAGCGGATTTGATCCGATTGCAGGTGATTTAGAGTTTGTCAAACATGAAATTCGCCGTCCCAATGCGGAGCGCATTCTCTACGTTGCCCAAGGATTCCGCATGGGCCTAAGTCTGGGCGAAATTTTTGAACTCTCCAAAATTGATCCGTGGTTCTTGACCCAATTGGAAGAATTGGTAGCTCAAGAATCCCTTATTACCGCTGCAACACTCAAAGATGAAGTCCAACTGCGACGTCTTAAAACCGAAGGATTCTCAGATAAAAATATTGCACGACTCATTACACAAAATGGCGGAAGCGCAAAAGAAAATGATGTTTACACTGCCCGTAAAGAACTTCAAATTTCTTTTGAATACAATGAAGTAGACACTTGTGCTGCAGAGTTTGGAGCACTTACACCGTATTTGTATTCAACGACCAATATCTCTGCTCTTGGACTTCAAGAACCGCGTCAAAGCAATAAGAAAAAAGTTCTTATCCTAGGTGGGGGACCAAACCGTATCGGTCAGGGAATCGAGTTTGATTACTGTTGTGTCCATGCCGCATTTGCTCTAAAGGAAATGGGCATTGAGACGATCATGTACAACTGTAATCCAGAAACGGTTTCTACTGACTATGATACTTCTGATGTTTTGTATTTTGAACCGATTGATTTTGAACACGTTCGTGCAGTAGTCGAAGCGGAACAGCCAAATGGTATCATTGTTCATTTCGGAGGTCAAACACCGTTGAAATTGGCCAATGCCTTGGAAGAAATGGGGGCAATTATTGCCGGAACTTCTGCTGCAGTTATTGACTTGGCAGAAAATCGTGAAAAATTCTCTGCATTTGTCGTTGAACAAGGTCTTAAGCAGCCAGAAAACGGTATTGCGATGACCAAAGAACAGGCATTTATTGTTGCTGAAGAATTGGGCTATCCGGTATTGGTGCGCCCATCCTATGTTTTGGGCGGACGCGCTATGCGTATCGTTTACAATGAAGATGATTTGCGTACCTACATGGATGTAGCGGTATCCGTAAGCAACGATTCTCCTGTCCTTGTTGATAAATTTCTAGACCAAGCAGTAGAACTCGATGTTGATGCCATCAGTGACGGGAGCGAAGTCTATATCGGCTCCGTTATGCAGCACATCGAAGAAGCTGGGATCCATTCAGGCGACAGTGCCTGTTCTCTACCTCCTGTAGGATTAAGCGATGAACTCAAATACCAAGTAGAACAGCAAACCAAAGTTATTGCATTAGGACTGGGTGTCATCGGACTTTTGAACATCCAATATGCGATTTACAAAAATGAAATTTACATCATCGAAGTCAATCCAAGAGCTTCACGTACTGTGCCATTTGTTTCCAAAGCCACAGGAATGCCATTGGCTAAAATCGCTACACGTGTAATGTTGGGTGACACGCTGCGTAATGCCCTTAAATACTATGACAATTATGATGTCGTGATGGAAGAGGATGGCTTGCTCAAGCCTCGTCTTAAGGGACATGTTGCCATTAAAGAAGCCGTATTCCCATTCAATAAACTCTACGGCGCCGACTTAGTCCTCTCACCTGAGATGAAATCAACAGGTGAAGTTATGGGTATCAGTCAAAATTTCGGCGTAAGTTTTGCCAAAAGCCAACTTGCAGCCGGAAATAAAATTCCAACATCGGGCACCTGTTTTCTCTCATTTATCGATGCCGATAAAAAACATGCAGTTGAAATTGCACGCGGGTTGACAAAACAAGGGTTTACCCTTGTTGCGACAGGCGGTACGCAAAAAATTATTGCCGATGCCGGAATTGCGTGCGAAAAAGTTCTCAAAATCTCCGAGGGTCGTCCGAACATCGAAGACATCATGAAAAACAGTGATATCTCTTTAGCCATTAATACGTCAGACAACCAAACGGCTAAAAAAGATGCAGAACAAATACGCCAAATTGTATTGCGTATGGGTATACCTTATTTCACAACCTTGAGCGCTGCACGTGCTGCCATTGAAGCTATGGCACACATGCACGATGATACGTGGATGAAGCCCCAAGCATTGCAAGATTATCTAATCCAATAAATCCATGCACCTTATTCTTGCGCAAACTGACACGACGGTCGGATTTCTCTCTCAAGATGAATCCCTTCTTGCCCGCGCAAAAGGGCGACCGGAAAATAAACCATTTTTAAAAGTTTTCTCTTTATTTAAGCAGATGACACAACATACACGTATCCCTTTAAAGCATCGAACCTGGGTCCGTCATGCGCACAGAACCACTTTTGTTATCAAAAATCAGGCATTCCGATATGTTGCAGAATCCGAACATGCACGGCTTGTTGATCGCTACGGATGGCTCTATTCCACTTCGGCAAACGAGAGCGGAAAAGGTTATGACTCGAATTATTGTAAAGAAAAATGCGATCTTATTATCGAAGACAATGCAGGTCTCTATGAGGCTGCGCCTTCTTCTATTTATTCCCTTTCAACCTCTAAAATCAAAAAATTACGTTAGGAAGATTTCAATGAAACATATCGTCAGTGTCAAACAAGTTATTATGGGAACAGCGGGTTTAGCTGTCTTAAGTGCCCTTAGCGGTTGCCAAAGCTCACAAGAAGAGAGCCAAAACGCTGAAGCACCCAATAAATTTCTCGTTGTAGAACAACAGCCAAATGGTAAATACGTTGTTATCGAAGAGATGCCAACAACGGGTCCAAGCCGTGCTATTATTCATGAAACGGACGAAAATGGTACTGTACATGAACGGGTCATGACCGAAGGGGAGATGAAAGCACTTGCTGATCAAGAGTACAAAAAAATGCAAGAAGGCAAATCAGAACT
>JAMCPS010000143.1 GCA_023379705.1 Campylobacterota bacterium | reverse complement strand
ATTTTTTTTACGTGGCATTATTAAAACTAATTTAACAAGTAAAAAAAGAAACTGAAAACTATGATTGACCCCGTTCGTTTCAACGCTGTAAGTCACTGTATATTTTTAGCGACTCAGCCGTAAACAGTTTCTTTTGAGAAGAAAGATTTTTGATTTCTGAACGCTCAAAAAAAGTGGACTATACTGATACGAAACTGGGCACTAACCATTTCCAAGTTAGCCATCCATTTCGATGGACGGCTTGATGGCACTTTAAGCTTATGATACAATTTTAGGGATTATTCGATGCTGATACAGATTATTGAGAACTACACAAAAAATCTCAACTTCTTGAAAATATGATAGCACAAAGCCATTAGATTGATAATTAACTAATAAATAAGGAAAAGTTTGCCACTAATTACCCTTGAATATGTAGATACGCTAGATGCAGATAATGAAAAAAAAGTTTTAAATTTTTCTACAAGTTTATTAAAAGAACCAGTCAATAAGAGTTCGCTTTTTGTCATAAAAGTGGATGGTAAATCCATGCAACCTGTTATAAAGGACCGTACATTAGTTGTCGCTGATTTATCTCAAAAAGGACTTGAAGATGGAGGAATTTATTTAGTCTATTACGATAATAAAATGTGGATAAAACAGGCTAAAGAAAAACTTAGTGGTATGACACTTGTATCTATAAATGAAGAATATTCGCATCTAGTTTATAAAGCTGAAGAGGTCCGTGTTGTGGCTAAGGCTGTTTTATCTTTTAATACATTTTAAGATTAAATATCAAGAGGTTTAAAGTCTATAATACCTGTCGCTAGATTTATGATATCATTTTAGGAATTACTTGATGCTGACACAGAATCTTGAACACTATCAATGGTTGTTCAGGTTCAGAAAGGTTGGTAGCGAAGAACACCTTTTGATACAACTTTTTTCTCGTCATTTTCGATAATAACTTCACTTTCAAAGTCTAATAATAGGTGTTTCCCATTTTTACATTTTATATCATTATGGTGGGTAAGCTTTTTCTCAGTCTTACCGTTTAGCAGTCTACTGAATACTTCTATCGCCTTATCCCTGTCAGATGTCCCTATAAAAGAATCAAACCAATTTTTACCAATATAAGCACTTTTATTAATAGTCAGCTCATCTATATTTGATTCAATATCGATAATAGTCGCGTTAGTATCTAAAACGACATGAAGTGATTGTTTTTTTTGTATAAAGTAGCTCATTTATAACTTCAAATTTGATTTTTTTATTTTTCGAATAATAGCAAAATGCTGTGACAAAGGTGTAACATTATGCAATTTTGCAGAAAAGTATCATGCACTTATGGTTATCACAACTACTAATGTTTAACGTACTTTAGTTCAAGCAAATGCTAAACATTAGTTAAATAGAGCAATCGGATACTGTTAAAAGTTGTATAAAATATCAATATCTGTGATAGAATTAAAAAATATTATTAATATTCAAATTGTGCTTTTAGTTAATAAATAATAGTAGAGGGAGATAGGGATGACTGAAGAGCCTATTGTTTTTTTTGAAATATTTCCCTGGACATCTAATTTTGAAACAGGCATCGAGCTCATTGATGACCAGCACAAAAAGCTAGTGGATATTTTAAATCAGTTGGCGGCACACTTGGCGAACCGTTGTGATGAGATTAAACTGAACGAAATATTTGATGAACTGGCAGACTATGCGAACTACCACTTCCAATCGGAAGAAAAAATATGGTCAGAATATTTTCATGAGGACGAATGGTACATCAATCATGAGCATACCCACGGCTCTTTCATTGATGAGATCGTTGCGTTAAGAAATAACACGAACAGTATCCCTTTAGACGATGTTGTTTATGACGTAGTCACGTTTTTATCGAAGTGGCTGGCGTATCATATCCTTGACACTGATAAACGGATGGCACTTGCGGTCAAAAACATCCAATCGGGGTACGCATTACAAGAAGCCAAAGCCGATGCCAGTGAAAAGATGGCCGGTTTTATGCAAGTTGTGATCGAAACGGTACTGACGATGTATGAGAGTTTATCGATGCGTACGTTGGATCTTATGCGAGAAAAGGCACTGCGCATCCAAACCCAAGAGGCATTAATGCGCAGCGAGGAGCGTTGGAGATTTATACTTGAGGGGGGTTCAGATAATGTATGGGATTGGGATATTAAACAAAATACGATTATTCAGTCCAAAAATGAGCTCTCTTTATTTGAAACCATAAGTAATCATCAAAAAAGTACCGGGGAAGAATCTAAAATCCACCCTTCTGACGCTTTGGAGGTGAATGCAGATTTTCAAGCCCATTTGGACGGAGCAACCGATTTCTATATCAATAAGCATCGTGTATTGCAAAAAAATGGGAAATGGTCGTGGATCTTGACCCGCGGAAAAGTTGTCAGTCGTGATTCAGAGGGCAAGCCACTTCGGATGATCGGAACACACTCGGATATTACCGAGAAGGAGTTAGCGTCACTGATCCATACTAACAGTACTCAGGCTATTTTTATTTGTGACGCCGACAGGCTGATCGTCAGTATTAACCCGGCCTTTACGAAGATAACTGGATACAGTGAAGAAGAGTCCATCGGAAAAAATCCAAAATTTATTGCATCCGGACAGCATAATAAAAGATTTTATGAACAAATGTGGGAAATGCTCAACAGTGTAGGATCTTGGAGTGGAAAGATTATAAATAAACGAAAAAACGGTGAAATGTTTTCAGAATTTGTCTATATCAAAGCGGTGATCGATGGACATGATAAGGTAGACCATTATATTGCGATGTTTAATGACATTACCGAAGAAGAGCAGTATAAAGAAAAACAAAAAGAGCAAAAGCAAGAGCTGGAAGACCAAAAAGAGCTGTATGAGCTAGTGTTTAAAAATACGGTGAGCTCGGTCCTTATTATTGATATCGAACGCAACCGTTTTATTGATTGTAATGAGTCCGCGATAAAGATACTCCAATGCGATTCCAAAGAAGAGGTATTAAATCTCCGTCCCGCGGATCTTTCCCCCGAATTTCAACCCGATGGACGGCGAAGTGATGAAAAGTCGGATGAAATGAATGCGATTGCGGTCGAAAAAGGATCACACATCTTTGAGTGGGTCCATTTAACCAAGACCAATGAGGAATTTTGGGTAGAAGTGATATTAACACCGATCGTGCTAGAAGGTAAAAAGGTGCTGCATGTCGTATGGAAAGATATCGGGGATAGAAAAAAAGCAGAAGAGCAGCTCTATGAACAAAAAAATATTTTGCATCATCAAGCATACCATGATGCCCTCACGAACTTGCCCAATCGTGCACTGTTTAACGACAGGGTAAATCAGGCAATCGAAAAAGCGAAACGTTATAGTAAAGAATTGGCAATTTTCTTTATTGATCTGGACCATTTTAAGCATATTAATGATTCATTGGGACACGGTATCGGGGATAAAGTTCTACAGGAAATTGCCAATCGCCTCAATCATAACATCCGAAAAGAAGATACTTTGGCCCGTTTTGGAGGGGATGAATTCGTTTTGCTGGTAGATGACTTGGCGCAAGGCCAAGATGCGACGCCGTTAGCGCAAAAAATTCTTGAAAGTTTATCTCAACCGCTTTTGATTGAAGGGCATACACTCTATATTTCCAGCAGTATCGGGATCAGCCTTTTTCCTCAAGATGATCAAGACGTTCAAAAGCTTTTGATGTATGCCGACAATGCCATGTATCGAGCAAAAGATGCGGGACGAAATAATTTCCAGTTTTATTCAGCGGAGATGACAGAATTGGCGTTTGAGAGGGTTACTCTGGAAACAAGTCTGCGTCAAGCGTTGGAGAATAATGAATTTATTGTGTACTATCAGCCGCAAATCAATGGCAGCAGCGGTCAATTGATAGGAATGGAAGCTTTGGTGCGATGGAATCATCCGATTATGGGGTTGGTGTCACCAGCTAAGTTTATCCCCTTGGCCGAAGAAACAGGGCTGATCGTTCCATTGGATCAATGGGTGATGAAAACTGCCATGATGCAAATTCAAAGCTGGTACGCTAAGGGGCTTAACCCTGGGATTTTAGCCCTTAATCTTGCCATTAAACAGCTTCAGCACAAAGATTGTATGACTGTTCTAGAAGCCATTTGCAATCAAGCACACTTTAAACCGCAGTGGCTTGAACTTGAAGTCACTGAAAGTCAGATCATGACCAATCCCGAAGAAGCAATTGTTGTTCTAAAAGCTATCAGCGAGAAGGGGGTTTTAATAGCCATTGATGATTTTGGTACAGGGTACTCCTCTCTTTCGTATCTAAAGCGGCTTCCGATTAATAAATTGAAAATCGATAAATCGTTTGTTGACGGTCTTCCCGATAATGAAGAAGATGCCGGTATTGCAAAAGCGGTAATCGCCTTGGCTAAGAGTTTGAAGCTTAGTATTATTGCAGAGGGGGTTGAAACGAAAGAGCAAAAAGACTTTTTAATCCAAAACGGCTGTGACAATATCCAGGGGTATTTTTACGGTAAACCGATGAGCGCACTGGAGATGGAAAAAACGTTTCTCACGCATCGTTAAATCGGCGATGAATCTAATAGGCCAGATATCGAAGCAATCTTTTCACTCGATACGCTTCAAGCATACAATATTCAAAAAACATCGCTCTAGCATTAGCACTCAAGCAGCTTTATATTAAAGAGATTATTGACAAAGAAGAAGACAAATGGTTTGTGTCTGATCGGACATTGGAGTTGTGGGGAAAGCGAATGTTGAACCGATTAAAGCTAAATAATTTAAGAAAAGACTAAAAACTGTACGGAAAATATTTATTTGCATCATCAGATGAGAAAATCTGATTCAATGAATATATAGCAATTTTATAAATTAATAACGCTTTTGATTGCTAAGCATTTTGAAGATTTTTAGCTTTGCATCCATATTGAGTATTATAATCCTTGACAAAACTTTTATATTGTTATATCATATAAATTATTAGGAATTTAGCTAATATACTTACTAGATGTATTAGGAGCATAAGATGAAAATAAAAGTTCTATTAATGCTTGCGGGCCTGATGATAGGCTCATCACTCATAGCAGGTCAGGCAGAGGCAGAGAAACTGGTCTCTGTGGCAAAGCAAGAGGCAGGCGAGATGGCTCCTAAAGAGTTGAAGCAGATGATTGAGGCGGAAAAAAACGTGATTGTTATGGATGTACGTGAAGAAAACCAGCGTGCCGAGGGTGAAATTTATGCAACAACTACGATGGCAATAACACGCGGAAATTTGGAGTTCGAAGTCCTTAATAAAATTAAAGATAAAAATGCAGTGATTGTGACTTATTGCCGCAGTGGGGGTAGAGGTGCATTGGCAGCTCAGACGCTCAAAAAATTAGGCTATATCAATGCAACGAATTTAAAAGGCGGACTCAAAGGATGGGCACAAGAGGGGTATCCGATCGAGACAGGTTTAGGGGTTACTTTACTCACTAAAGAACAATAATCATGTTCGCAAAGTTATTGATGGCATTAATGCCAAAAAAACAGATACTTGAAATGTTTACGATTGAATTTAAAAGCAAACGGGATATTCAAGCTATTATTGACGACATTGAGTCAGCATGTGCAGAATACAGTTTTGCATTGTTGCATCACTATAACTATCATGAGGTCGTTGCCAGTAAAGGATTTCCGATCAATCGAAAGGTCTATATCTATGAAGTATGTCAAGCCAAAGTTGCTTCGATGATGCTAACAGCCAATCCGCATTTTGCTCCGTTTATGCCATGCCGTATTGCAGTGTATGAAGAGGGAGATACAACAATCATCTCGACGCAAAATATGCAAATGATGATTGATTCTATTCAATCCAAAGAGCAGTTGCATAGAGAAGCGATAGGACTATTTACCGCTTTACAAAACATGATGAAAAAATTAAAAGGATAAACAATGACAACAATTATTTTAAACCACCAACCTTATGACGGATCTGATGTCACGTGGAATGCACTGCGTCTAGCGAAAACACTCCACAAAAGTGGTGAAAAGGTCAATATCTTTTTGATGAACGATGCAGTCGATCTCGCACGCGATATGACTGCCAAACCAGAGAGTTACGATCATGATTTGGTGGATATGTTGAAAAAGCTTTATGAAGAGGGTATTTCGCTACAAGTATGTGGAACCTGCAATGCACGATGCGGACTTTTCAAGAATCAGCCTTATTTTGATGAGAGTATTTCGTCAACGATGCAGATTTTGGCTGACTGGGTGATAGCGAGTGATAAGGTTTTGACGTTTTAAACAGCTCAAATTTTTGGCTATATTTCAGTCAATATAAAATGATAATCTCATATACACAAAACTTTCCCATTTCTGACGAAATATGTCAGAAATTCTTAACAAATTAAATTTTTTATTCTTAAAATAGTTCAAATTCATCTTCATCAAGTCTTGAAATTTCTTGCTTTGAAAAAATAGATTGTATTTGAAGGCATGTACTTAACAAAGAAGAGTCGAGATAATGAATATCATTGGCTTCTTGTAAGATAAAAATATTTTTTCTCCATTCTTCAATATCATCCAGCAGCGATAAAAAAAGTATGGAAAACTTTTTAATATCTTTGGCTTCGATTTGCTCCAAATTGAGTGTTTTCAAAAAATCATTCAGAGTAGTTAGCGCGTATGCAAAATGTTCAAACTCCATTAAATTGTCAATGACATCAATATACAAACTAAGCATGCTAGTGATTTCATACAATGTCTCTTGATTAGGGAGTTTCTCAAACTCTATGGCTGCTGTTTCCAAATCGTATCGAATATTCTCAAGATTTTCTATTTTGTCCATTAAAGAAATGGCTGTATTCTGAACGTAATCGGATGGGCGCGTTTTATTGAAATGTGTTTTGGCGAGAACCGATTGTGTATAGTCGTTGATTTCGATTTTTGCTAAATCGGCTTTTGGAATTATTTTAGCTTTTGGCAGCCGAAATGAAAGGAGATGGTTCTTTAGAATGAAGATGCCATTTTTGTAGTTTTTGACTAAAATATGCTGAATGGATAGATCATTAATGGTTTCCAAAAGCTCCAAAGTGAGAAATAAATTATCATCATTTTCCTCTGCAACAATACTAAAGGAGTGTTGATTTTTGAGACTAAATTGACCAATTGCATAAATTATCCGTATGCAATCTTCCAGTTCGGCAATGTCATATTTCATTTGGTTAAGATAGTAGTCCCAAAATTCTGCCAATGATTGAGGGGAGTAAATATTGAATTTCAAAGAACGAGAATAGATTTCTTGACTAAAGGGATTGATGGCATCGATGCTCAACGGTTTTAATTTTCGCAGTTGAACGATTTGTATGTAGTTTGCGATACGCTGATGGAAGAGGTTGTCCTCAATGGGTTTGGTCATATAGTCTTCTGCCCCGCTTGCAAGCATCTGATTTTTTGATGTTTCGTCATCCAAGGCGCTCAATGCCAAAATCATCGTTTTGTTATCAAATGCCTTAATCACACTTGTTGCGGTAATGCCGTTGACATTTGGCATCATGATATCCATGAGAATAATATCAAAATGTTTTTGCCGGCACAGCTCAATGGCTTCTTGTCCATCGGCGGCCTCAGTGGTTTGAATATCGTCAAATTCTTCTAAAAGAAGCTGCAAGGTCATTCTGTTATTACGATCGTCATCAACGCATAAAATTTCTATCATTGTTTTTCCTTATTGGATGGATTTTTCGAGAAGCAGAGTGAAAATTTGGTACCAGGAGCATCTTTGCGATCGTCAATCGTATAGTCAATATGCAAATCTCGGCAAAGCAGCTTTAAAAAATAAAGACCGATCCCCGTACCTTGACCTTTTCGTTCTAGAATATTAGTATCTTCTTGGGCGTACAGTTCAAAAATTGCCTCTTTATTTTTTATTCCAGGACCGTTGTCTTCAATTATTAGAACAACATCGTCATCATGTGTAGACAGAGTAATATGAATCTCATTGTTTCCATATTTAATGGCATTAGACAAAATGTTCGCAATGATTTGTTTTACGCGATATTCGTCGTTATGAATAAGAGCATCGCTGGTAAAATACTTAGTGACTTGAATGTTCTTTTCATGAATTAAGATGTGATATTTACTCAGTAATTCTTCTATAAGAGGCTCAGGCGTAAAGAGCGAATAATGGTAGACCATTTTATTGGCGTTTAGTTTGGACGTTTCAAGAATAATTGTAATATTGTCGAGCATATCGACGGCATTTAGTGAGACGGTATCCAGTAGCCCCAAGAGCTTGGCTTGATCTATTTCTTTTGGTTTTTCGATTTGTTTTCGTATGTATTTGGTGAAATTAATGATAGCATTGAGGGGCGTTTTTAACTCATGGGTAAAAAGTAGAAGGAACGATTTTTGTGCTTCGCGAATTTTTTCGTGCTCGACTTTTTCTTGTTCCTTTAAAAATATTTCGCGCTTTAATTTGACAATATCGGTAATATCGTTGCGAATAGCTAAGTATTCACTGATATGTCCTTCTTCATCAATTAGAGGAATGATGGTTGATTCTGCAATAAAATTTGACCCGTCTTTATTCAGGTTGATCATTCTTTCACGCCAAATCTTTCCAGTTGTAATTGTCTCCCACATTTCTTGGTATAGGGTATCTGAGTTATCAGGATGCCTAAACATTGCATGAGTATGACCAAGCATTTCTTCTTTGCTATAGCCCGTTATTTTGCAAAAATTATCATTAACGTATGTAATTATCCCTTTGCTGTCTGTTTTAGAGACAATAGAAGCCGTCATAAGGGCTTCAAAGTAGTGTTTGTTTTTAGAATAATCGCTTATCAATAGTGTTGTCCCTTTCAAATAAGGTTGATAATTTTTCCGGAGATATAATTTAATGGCAGCTGATATTCAACCGCGCCCAAATCATACGCAACTTTTGGCATCCCGTATACAACACAGCTCTCTTCATCTTGTCCGATTGTTCGGGCTCCAGCTTTACGCATATTTAAAAGCCCTTTTGCTCCATCTGCACCCATCCCGGTTAAAATCACCCCTATGGCATTTGCCCCTGCTACCTTAGAGGCAGAATTTAAGAGTACGTCTACAGAAGGCCTATGTCCGGACACTTTGTCTCCACTCCCTATCTCAACATAGTAGCGAGCTCCCGAGCGACGAACTACCATGTGATAATCCCCTGGAGCGATAAGTACTAATCCTGGGACAATAGAATCTCCATTTCGTGCTTCGCGAACTTCCATAGAACATAATCCATTGAGTCGCTCAGCAAACGGGGCCGTAAAGTTTGCAGGCATGTGCTGAACGACAACCGTTCCGGGAGCATTGCGAGGCAACCCCATTAATACATCTTTAAGCGCTTCTGTTCCACCTGTAGATGCTCCTATTGCCAAAATTTTATTGGTTGTTTCGGCCAATGAAGTGGTATTGGCTTGTTGCGCATTATGATTGATTCGTTGATGCACTTTTACTTTTGAAGCGATTTTAACTTTAGCGATGAGCTCATCATGGATTTCGGCTTTTCCATCATAAATATGCGAATGTGGTTTTGGAACAAAGTCAACGGCTCCTGCTTCTAATGCATCTAAAGTTGTTTTGGCCCCATTTTGAGTTAAAGAAGAGACCATAACAACCGGCAAGGGCATATACTGCATTAAGCGTTTTAAAAAAGTGATTCCATCCATACGCGGCATTTCGACATCAAGACAAATGACATCGGGCTTAAGTTCGACAATTTTATCCCGTGCGATGTAAGCATCTGAAGCACTCCCAATCACTTCTATGGATGGATCAGACTGTAAAATTTCAGTTAATACCGCTCTTGCAGTCGCGCTATCATCAACGATCAGTACCCGTATTGCCATATTTAATTTCCTTGTTTAGTTGGTGAGGAAGAATATTTCATCAAGACTTTACCGTATTCTAAATTGAGTTGGATTTTGCGGCCGCTGTAACCGCCGACGTCCTGGGCTACAACTTTTATTTTGTATTCTTCGAGAATTTCTCGTGCTACTAAAATATTCTTTTTCCCGATCATCATCGCTTCCGAGACATTTTGGTTCATGGAGGCCCCTCCAAAAACCTTTGCTTCCATTCTTCGTATGGAGGCTCCATTATCCAGCATCGACTCAATCAATTTGGGAATAGATATGTTCCCAAATTTCGGAGACTGCAACCCATTTCCATTCCAAAAAGGGAGGAGATAGTGATTCATCCCTCCCAATTGTATCCCTGAATCGTAAAGACATACGGCGACACAAGAGCCCAATACCGTTGAAATCGCTGCAGGAGAGCGATCAACATGTATTTGTCCGACATGAATAAATGTTGAGCAACCTTCTATCATTAGAGCTCAAACGCATCATCAAAAGATTCAAATAAGAACTCATTGGAACCACAGGCTTGAGAATCTGGAAGCTTGCTTTCCAGAGGAAGTGTCACCGTAAAGGTCACTGATTGATCCTTCGTCTCGTAATCAACATTTCCATTCAATTTTTCTGAAAGTTCACGAACAATACTCAATCCTATTCCTAAACCATGAATTCCTTCGGGGCCATGAGAAAAGCGCGTGTATACTTGGGGTTTATATTCTACGCTAGGCCCTTTCCCGATATTTTTTACGGCTATGGTAAGCTCATTGACTGAGGGAGAATCAATAATTACATCGACCGATGTCCCCTCATTGCCGTAAATACACCCGTTGGCAATGAGATTTTTTAGGATAAGGTGTAGTTTTTGAGGATCGGTGACGATTTTTTGCTGTAGTTTATTATCAACGTGTATGGTTATGGAATTGGCTAAAATCTGATATTTTAATGATTTAAGCACTTCGTCGATTAGCTCTTCTGGATTGATAAGGGCATAGCTCATTTTAATCTCGCCGCTTTCGATTTCTGCTGCGGCGACTAGATTTTGGATATGAAAATCCAGACGAAGTGCCTCTTCTTCGACCATTCCAAGAATTTTTTGTTTTTGATCATTGGGCTCTTTGGAAAGATGGGGAATAAGGCCAAGTAAAGCGGTCATCGGATTATTCAGCTCATTTGCAACCAGTGAAAGGAAACGGGTTTTTGCTTTTTCGCTTTCGATTAACTGTTTGTTTAAATCTAAAAGTTTACGGCTTAAGAAATCCACTTCCTCTAACATCATCTCAGCGGTATCGTTCGTTGTTACCGTTATTTCATCCATGTTTTTTCCTAGTATGTTTTTAATTAAACGTTTGATTATAATCGTTGATAGATCGAAGAGCCTATTAGCTTTAATGTATCACGATGAGTGGTGAGGGACTCTGAACTGCCTAAAAACAGCGGTGCCCCTTTGGGCATGATGGTGGTGAAACGTCTGATAACCTCAAATCGGGTTACATCATCAAAGTAAATCATCACATTTCGACAAAAAATCATATCAAATTGATTATTTTTGAGAATAAAGGGATCCGTGACGAGATTGTAAAGTCGGAAAGTAACTTTTTCCCGTAAAGAGGGGAGTATTTGGTATTTGATGTTATTGCCTTGACCTATTTTTTGGAAGGATTTGAGCAGGATATGTTTTGGCAATGATTCAATTTGCTTCTCTTCATAAATACCATGAATAGCATGTGAAAGAACTTTCTCAGATATATCGGTCGCGAGAATCTTAATGTCCCAGCTTTCAAAGTTTTGCAAATTTTCTTGCAAAAACATTAAAATGGTGTATGGTTCTTCACCGCTGGAGCATCCTGCAGACCAAATACGGATTTTTTTTTCTTTTTTAGATTGAAGTATCGTTAGAAGAGCTCCCTCTAGCCATTTCCATTGAGCGGTTTCTCTAAAAAAAGAGGTTACATTGGTCGATATGGCGCTCACAAAAAAGCCAAGCTCTTCCCCCGAGGTGTCACGCACTAAATATTCATAATAAGCATGAAATGAAGTGAGACCTAGCTGATTCAAGCGCTTATTTAAACGCCCTTTAACAAGGGTATTTTTTTGTTCAGAAAGGGATATTCCTACTTTTTCATAAATATATTGACGAAAAAGGTTGAATTCTTTGGTTGAAAGTTCAATTTCCATCGATTAACCTTCCAAAGCAGGGCGGAACGCTTCAACATTTAAAATAAGAGCAATATCCCCATTACCCAAGATAGCACCGCCTGAGATTTCTTTGAGTTTGGCTAATGACTGACCCAGCGTTTTGATAACCACTTGTTGACGTCCAAGAAGCTCATCGACCATAATAGCAATGCGGCCTGATTCCGTTTCTACACAGACTAAAATCCCTTCCCATGGGTTGATACGTTGCGTAGAAAGAGAAAAAACATCGCTGAGACGGACAATGGGTATGTGCTGTCCTCGCAAGCTGACAAATTCACCTTTTCCTTTGAGGACGTGGACAATTTCTTCATTGGGTCTAAATGATTCGACGACACTGAGTGTTGGTATAATATAAATTTCTTCCGCAGCTTTGACCAGCATTCCATCAATAATTGCAAGGGTTAGAGGGAGCACCATCGAAAAGGTGCTTCCTTTTCCTAATTTAGAATCTATCTCAATTTTACCGCGAAGCTTTTCGATGGAAGTTTTGACCACATCCAGTCCTACTCCACGACCTGAGAGATCACTGATCACATCAACGGTTGAAAATCCAGGCTGCATAATCAAACTGAAGATTTGACTATCTGTTAAGTTGTCATCGGCAGCGATAATTCCTTTGGAAACCGCTTTTTGAAAAACTTTTTCTTTGCTGATTCCTCGTCCGTCGTCTTTTACACTCACGACAATGCTACCGCTTTTATGATAGGCACGAAGGGTAATTGTTCCCTCAGGCTCTTTGTTTGCCGCTATACGTTCATCTATATCATTTTCGAGTCCATGGTCGATTGCGTTTCGAATGATGTGGATAAGGGGATCGGAGAGACTGTCGATCATTGTTTTATCGATTTCCGTATCTTCACCCTGAACAATCAGATGCAACGGCTTACCTGTTTTTTTAGAGGTATCTCTAACTACGCGCTTCATTTTGTCGAAAGTATCACGAATGGCAACCATTCTAAGACTCATCACTCTATCTTGAATACGTTTGGTAATTTTGGAGAGGGTTTCGATGGCTCTTGAAATCGATTCATCTTCAATAGCCCTAATTTTTTCATTTTGTGCAATGAAGTTTTGAGCAATTACTAGCTCCCCGACGGAATCAAAAAGCTCGTCTAGCTTGTTTGTATCGATTTTGATGGTTGATTTAACGAGGGTAGCCGTTGGTATTGAGTTTTCTATTTTTTTACTAACAATAGACTCTGTTTGTGCAGGAACCGCAACAGCAGTATCTGCTGAAATCTCAGGAGTTTCATTTGCTGTTGGGCTGTCTTTCTCGATTTGACGAATCGTGTATTCGTGCTCGAATAAAAACTCAAAACATTCTTCGATATCCGATATGTTTTGTTGGGTGAGAACTAAAATCAAAACATTGGCAATTTGATTCTCATCAGCGGAAAATTCTTCGAGAGATTTAACCGAACTCATATCGAAAATACTCTCCACACTGGAAGCTTTTTCTTGAAGGATATGCAAAAAAATCAAAGGATCAAATCCTCTTTTGTAACCATCAGAATCAAGTCGCAGGTCAATGTAAAACAAATTGAGAGGATTGTTGTCTTGACTTTGATACTCTTCAATTCGTTTTTCAATCGCTTCTTTTGGCTGTCGCTCTTCGTCAAAGCTAAATTCGGATGCGAGATCATTAAGTGGAGATGTTTCAGCAGAGGTGGTCGCTGGAGTATTTTGGTTGGTCTTAAAAAGCATTAGTGCAATAATTTTCTCTAAATATAAAGTGTAGCTCTGCGGCAATTCTTCAACTGTGTCTAATTCGCATTGCATCACATCATTGATGACGTCGACGCTTCCTACAAAAAGCTCTAAATTATCGGGTTCTATCGCTTCTTTTGTCGTGCGATAGTGATCGAGTAAATCTTCGAAATGATGAACAAATTCTCCCAGTCGTGTAAAACCAAATGCATTCGAATTTCCTTTTAGGGTGTGTACCCCTCGGAAGATTTCATTTAATAGTTCAAAATCAGCGGAGTTTTCTTCAAAACGAAGAATATCAACATTGAGCTTTTCAATGATTTCACCGGCTTCTTCAATAAAAATTGCCTTGACTTGTTCTTGTTTAGTCATTAGCGATCCAATGTACCGTTCCATAAGCGCTTGAAGAAAACTCTTTTTTGTCTAAAAAAGGAATCTGAAGATCAGGACGTGTTTTTTTAAGACTCACCAGCAGTGACAGCAAGGCACTAGAGACTAGTGTTGTTGTTTCATCAATGCTGATCATCTCTAAATATTCCAAGCGGGGACGTATAAACTCTTCAAACGTTCGAATGTCGTCCATTGTCATATCAAGTTCAATTTTCAGTACGTCACCGTCAAATTCCATTTAAAACTCTTTCAAATCATCTTCGTGCAAAGGAAAAATATCTTCAGATCTTGAAGATGAATTCACTTTATTGGAAGAAGCATGCATCACTTTTTTAGGAGGCGAAAACGATTTCATTTCGATATGAGCAAGTGCTCTTTTCTTTGGTGCTGCTATGGGGGTATCGGTTTCCATTCCCACTAGTTTTGCCAATGTGCGAACCGTATCCATCATTGAGGTTGCTTGTGCATTGAGCTCTTCAGCCGCCGCTGCAGCTTCTTCGGAATTGGCTGCGACTTGTTGAGTGACTTGATCGACATGTCCCATTGCTTGATTTATCTGTGCCATTCCCTCGGATTGTTCTCTTCCGGCGATGGAAATTTCTCCGATCAAATCGGATACTTTTTTGGACTGTTCTACGATTTCTTTAAACGAGGTATGCGTTGCCAATGCAATTTGATTTCCTTCTTTGATTTGCTCCACTACGACTTCAATAATATCGGAAGTTTCTTTGGCAGCAGCAGCTGCTCTTTGCGCGAGATTTCGTACTTCATCGGCAACCACGGCAAATCCAAGACCATGCTCTCCTGCGCGAGCTGCCTCTACTGCTGCGTTAAGAGCAAGTAAATTGGTTTGAAATGCGATTTGATCGATGGCTTTAATAATGCCTGAAATCTTAGAAGCAGAGGCGGTGATGGCTTGCATCGAATGAGCAAGCTGTTCCCCTTTTTCATAGCCGGAACGTGCTGAGTCATTGGCATTTTTAGCTAATATATCCGCTTGGCGTGCATTATCCGTATTTTGGGAATTGATTGCAGTACTTTGCTCTAAGGTCGCGCTTACTTGCTCAACACTTGATGCCTGTTGACTAGCCCCTTGTGCAAGAGAAGAAGAGGAAGAAGCTACTTGATCGCTTGCAGAGGTAATTTGCATCGCTCCATCACGAATGGATGTGACACTTTGGGAAATGGATCGATTCACCGATCGGATGATGATGGTCGCTAAGATAATAGCGAGCAATAATGCTACAGCACTAACGGTGATTGTGGATGTCACGGCAAGGGAAGAATCACTTTGTGCTTGTTCAACTGCGGCAGTTGAAAGGTCCGCATTCATTTTTATAATGGCATCGATATTTAATGCCAAGGTTTTACTCGGTGCGAGCCCTTCTAAGATTAATTCTGACAATTTTACGTATAATGCATCCACCATGCGTGGATCGTTGGTTCGTGAGAGAGGTTCAATACAGTTGCTTTGTATTTTTTTAGCAATTTCTTGCCATTTAGCGAAATTTTCTTCATATTTTTTGAATTCGATCACTTCCGTTTCGGTATGAGGTACTGAGTTGTATTTTTCGTATCCTTTACTGTAAAGTTCCCATGCCTTATTTGTTTGTTCCAAAACATCAACAGTTTTGGCAAATCGCTGCGGATCGTCTTTTAGTCCTCGTGCTCGAAATTGCTGTAAAATAACACGAGCTTGTCCCGCTCTCATATCCATTAAGCCTAAAAGTGACGGAACACTTACGCCTCCGATTTCGTTGACTTGTTTTTTCCAGTTACTCACTGAGTTAAGCCCAACAGCACCAAGCACAATCAGACCAATTACCATTATTGCAGTCAACATAATTAACTTACTGCGAAGTACCATATTATCCATCCAACCCATTTTATTCTCCTTGACTTGTGTGTGTTTGTGTAATGCTTTCCATACTGACTAATTCATCTGCTTCGAACAGTTTCAATACGTCCAATATCATGACGACGTTGTCTTCTATTTGTGCCATTGAGCAGATAAAATCGGTGTCAATGTGACTTCCAAAGCGTGGAGGTTCACTTAGATGTGAAGGGTCAATCGAGGCTACTTCTTCGACGCGGTCAACAATAAACCCAATGTTTATTTTTTCGACTTCTACGATGACAATGGTCGTGTGCATATCAGGCTCTCGAAACTCCATACCAAAACGAAGACGTGTATCCACGACAGGGATAATTAAACCTCGCAGATTAATAACACCACGCATAAAATCGGGTGTTTTGGGGATGTGTGTTACTTTCATCATCGCAATGATCTCTTTAATCCGATCAATCGCTATACCGTATTGCTCGTTGCCTAGATAAAAGGTCAAATAGCGTTCTTTTCTTGACTGCAAAGTATTTTGTTCCATTATCAGATCCCCAATAACATTTTCAATGTTTTAACGAGTTTTTCATCACTAAACGGTTTAACCATCCATCCGGTGACGCCAATTTCTTTTCCCGCCATTTTCATTTCATTGGACCCTTCGGTTGTGAGGATAATGATCGGTTTTGTTTTGTAGCGGTCATCGGATTTAATTGCTTTGGCAAGCTCAAGACCATTGAGTTGAGGCATATTGACATCACTGATGAGTAGATCGAATGTTTCACTGCCATTTTGCAGTGCTTCTAAAAGCTGCATTGGATTTAAATAAGATACAAACTCAACTGCAAAGTATTTTGTTCCATTATCAGATCCCCAATAACATTTTCAATGTTTTAACGAGTTTTTCATCACTAAACGGTTTAACCATCCATCCGGTGACGCCAATTTCTTTTCCCGCCATTTTCATTTCATTGGACCCTTCGGTTGTGAGGATAATGATCGGTTTTGTTTTGTAGCGGTCATCGGATTTAATTGCTTTGGCAAGCTCAAGACCATTGAGTTGAGGCATATTGACATCACTGATGAGTAGATCGAATGTTTCACTGCCATTTTGCAGTGCTTCTAAAAGCTGCATTGGATTTAAATAAGATACAAACTCAATTTGATTTGTGTTGATCATTTCTTCCAGCGCTAATTCCGCAGTAGCAACTACGGCTTTAGAGTCATCTACAATTATGACTTTTTTAGGCATTTTTATTTCCTTAACTTAGTAGCTCAATAAAAAATAAATATTAGAATTTATTAATTTATAAGATAAGAATCATTTTAGCAAAATTGATAATGAATGCTTTTGATCTAAGTCAATAGTTATTAAAATATTTCACATTCGTTTTTAGCCCCAAAGGCCAGTCTTCTCTTCAATTTAGTTTTTGATATTTTCAGTTGTATGTAAGAACTGCTCAAACTCCGCTGAGGGAAGCGGTTTACTAAAATAATATCCCTGTACTTCATTGCATCCGTGTAAACGTAAAAAAGCCAACTGCTCGGCAGTCTCAACACCTTCTGCTATCGTTTGCAATCCAAGGTTATGCGCCATATCGATGATGGCACTTACGATAGCACGGTCATCAGGATCATCAGTGATATCACGGATAAATGACTGATCAATTTTTAGTTTGTATACTTTGAACTGTTTTAGATAGCTTAACGATGAATATCCGGTACCGAAGTCATCAATTGACATGCGGATACCTTGTGAATGAAATTTGTTCATTACACTAATGACAGCTTCTGGATCATGCATCGTAACGGCTTCCGTCAGTTCCAATTCTAGATATTCGTGTGGTAATTGTGCTTCTTCTAGAATACCCGTGACCAGTGTGAGTAGATTTTTCTGCCGAAACTGTATGGCAGATATATTGATCGCAATAATCATAGGCTTGAATCCGTCATTTATCCACGATTTTGTTTGTTGAATCGCAGTACGGAGAACCCATTCCCCAATCTCAATAATTTGACCACTTCTTTCGGCAATTGGAATGAATTCGGCAGGGGAAATCATCCCTAATTCTGGGTGATGCCATCGTAATAATGCTTCTGCCCCTATTATATGGCCATCTGTTATTGAAATCTGCGGCTGATAATAGACTTCTAACTCATTTCGTTCCAGGGCATGGCGCAGAGCATTTTCCAGCTGCAAATTAC
>JAMCPS010000142.1 GCA_023379705.1 Campylobacterota bacterium | reverse complement strand
ACTGCATGCGCGTATGCAAAAAAACTATTGTAAAAAACATCAGTTTGTGCTGACCAGTATGGGCGGTAATTATACGATCACGATACAGCCAAGAGCTGTCTAGCGGGAATACTATGAAATCATGGGCTATTGGGCTGATAGGGTTGGTACTCATGTTTTCATCATGCTCAGAAGTCCCAGAAAAAGAGCCTTTGGTGATTTCAGTTGACCCATGGGTAGGATCAGCTCCTTTTTATTATGCGCATGCCAGAGGATGGCTCGAAGAGATCAATATACAGCTTATCCTTGCACCTTCAATCGGTGAAAATTTACGTATTTACGAGTCCGGTGCATCCGATATGTTTACGGCAACACAGCATGAATATTTTGTTGAGCGTAAAAAATACCTTGATTTGATTCCGATTATTCACTATGACCGCTCATTTGGAGGGGACATGGTTATGTCGAATAAAACCAATGATGAACTTAAAAACAGTAGTGACGTTATTCATCTGTACATAGAGCCTGATACGGTGAATGAAGAGATGGCGAACTATTGGATTGCGGATCATAATATATCCAAAAAACGGCTGCGTATCCATTCTCGTGTTCAAGACGAAATTGTCAAAATGAAATCAGATCCTAAAATACAGATGGTTCTCGTAACCTATAACCCGCATAACTTTGTGTTAGAAAAGCAGGGATTTCATGAAATTGAGAGTACAAAAAATGACAACTATTTGGTCATCGATGCTGTATATGTATCTGCCAGTTTCTATGGCAAGAATAAAGAAACCTTGAATAAGCTCAGTCAAACGGTCAAACGTGCGATGAGGGTATACGATACCGACCCCAAAGAATTTTATGAAAAAGTAAAGCCTTACTTTGGAAATCCGACGTATCAAGAGTTTGTTGCGATGAAGCGCAATGTTCAATGGTTCCAAACACCGCCTCCTCCAAAATTAACCCAACGGATGAACGCTATTGGATTTCCGACTAAGGATCTAATTTTATGAGGATGGCATTACCGAAATCGATTGCTTCTACCTTAGTGGTCTGGTTTTTACTTATTGCCATTCTTCCGGTACTTTTGGTCTCTTGGTATGCTTATACGAATGCTGTTACGGACATTGAAACGATGCAGCGTGAGAAACTCGAAGAGACTTCTTCGGCTAATATAGGGTATGTCAATCGCTGGTTTGAACGAATGTATCAGAATTTGAACATGTGGTCGCAAAATGAACCGACGCAGCAGTATCTGGCAACGTTGGGAAAAGCATGGAAACAAAGCGGAAAAACACTGCATGATTTTACGAGCAGTATGGAATATCAAAAGCTGTTGGAAATTCATGATGATCACATGGTCCGAATCGGTGAAAACTATGATTACGTGTATGATCTTTTTTTGATTGATTTGGATGGAAATATACTGTATACGGTTGCCAAAGAATCGGATTTGGGGACCAATCTGCTTAATGGAGTGTATCAAAATACCCGTTTTGCGCAAAGCTATCGGGCGACATTGAGAGATAAAAAAGCCCATTTTTCCGATTTAGAATATTATGCTCCCAGCAATGGAGAAATTGCAGGATTTATTTGTGTGCCTATGCGTGGGCCGGCGGGTGAAATTATCGGGATTATGGCCATACAGCTTAAGCTCAATGAAATGATCAAGAAGTTTAGCAACAGTGGCAGTATACGGCATTATATCGTAGGATATGAGGGACTTTTACGCACACCGATCAAGGATACGCATGAGATCTTAAAACGACGGATTACGAGTAAGCAGTTTTGGAAATGCTACCATGAACATGGAGTATTTGGTGCTTATTCTCCCGACATGGAAGAGAATGCTTTTGTTTATAAAGGGCCTGATGGGAAGAATGTTCTGGGACAACACCATACAATAAATTTTTTAGGAGTGAATTGGGTTCAAATAACGGAAGTAGATCAAGCGCGTTTGCATGATGCACCCAATGCTTTGGCAAAGAAAGTTGTCTTTATCCTCGGGTTGAGTATTTTAATGATTTTCATAGCGGCAAATACTATTGCACGACGGATACGAAAACCGATCGATGAACTTTCGGATGCGAGTAAACGCTACATGAGTGGCGTCAAAGGGGTAAGAGTTGATTTATATACCCAAAATGAGATCGGAGAATTTGGAAAGGTTTTTAATGCGTTGATGCAAAAGCAGGAATACGATGCAAAGCAGTTGGCGTATTTGGCAAAAAAAGCCGAAAAAACACTCGATGAACTCAAAGAGCAAAAATATGCCCTTGATGCGCATGCCATTGTTGCTATTACGGATGTTGAGGGAACGATTACCTTTACAAATACCAAATTTGAAGAGATCAGCGGTTATAAAAGTGATGAATTGATCGGCAAGAACCATCGAATGCTTAATTCAGGTCTTCATAAAATAGAGTTTTGGGAAGAGATGTACGATACGGTAAGCCATGGGAAAATATGGCACAGTGAAGTGTGTAATAGGGCGAAAAACGGTTCGTATTATTGGGTGGACACGACCATCGTTCCGTTTATGGGTGAAGATGGTAAGCCTGTGAGCTACATTGCAATACGCACAGATATTACAGAACGAAAAGCGATCCAAGATTCATTAAATGAAGCGCTGGCATTGCAAAAAGCGGTTTTTGAGAATGCGGGGGTATCGATTATCACGACTGATACGCAAGGAGTGATCA
>JAMCPS010000141.1 GCA_023379705.1 Campylobacterota bacterium | reverse complement strand
GTTTTAGAGCTTTAAGTTCATTTGCATAAGGGTTGTTCATGCTAAGAATGGCTTCAATACTTCAACTGAAAGCCCCATAGCCGTACTTTCAAACCCTCGGACTTCACGAATATAGGATTTACAAAACCCCTCTACCATACACGCTCCTGCTTTTCCGCGCCATTCACCACTTTGAATATACGCATCTACCCCATCAAGGTCAAATGAATCGAAAAAATAACGGGTTGAGGAAATGTCTATGAGTTCAAGTTGGGGTGTTTTGTAAATCATACAGGTGATGATAGAGACTTCGCTTCCGCTTTGGGTGGCTAAAATAGCTCTGGCATCTGCTTCATCTTTGGCTTTGCGCAATATTTTTCCCTGTGCGGTTACGACCGTATCCGCTACCAGCAAAGGATAATCGGTACAACCGAATGTTTCAAGATTAACACGGTATTTTCCCAATGTCGCTTGATACACAAAGTTTTTGGGAGTAGAGGCAATAATAGAGTCTTCATCAAAATCGACAGATTCTTGGAAAAAGGGGATACTCGCCGCATCCAAAAGTTGCGCACGGGTGATAGAAGAAGAACACAATCTTAACATGAAGCCTCTCTTAAAACATGAGCTCTCTGCTGAAGAGAACCCAGTGTTAACGTAGCCAATTGGGGCTTAGCTGTGATGACGTATCAATAAGCATTTCGTAGAACCACGCCCATAAAAATCGCGATAACACCCAATACAATGTTCACAGGAACCATATATTGCGCGATCGGAGTTAGCATCTCTTTGGCACGCGCCAAATTATCCGCTGCCAATGCTTTGGCTGCTTGTGATCGTCGGTACATCATCGCACCCAAATTGATCACCATAACGATCCAAATCGCCTCTTTGATGTGCACAGTTTGATATAAACTCATGGCATAATCATCAATAACGTTACCGTTCGCATCAACTGCAGCTTCGCGAAAACCAAGCCCCACTGCCATCAAAATAGCCGTGATGATTAGCACTGTTGCAGCAGGCCACGCGATGTTAAACAAACGACCAAGAGCATGCGCTGCACGCTGCATTCGCAACTTTGGGTCTTCAATCATACTGCATGACGCATGTGCAGCATAACGCATCGTGATCATTCCACCTACCCATAAAACGGCACTGATAATGTGTAAAAAGATAATCGTGGTGCGATAATCTGCAAATGTTTGTACTAAAAAAGCTTTCATGCTAATTCCTTTATAAATAAATACGCTATCGGAGTAAAACCCCGATTAGCTACGCTAACGCTGAGTTTACCTCGGCGGTAAGCCCATCTTTCTTACGAAAGTTCCTTGGTAATATATACCATTGCGGCCTCTTTGGCTTCACCTATTTTACTAGGATCTTTTCCGCCTGCTTGCGCAAAATCAGGACGTCCGCCGCCACCGCCGCCTAATATCGGGGCGATTGTCTTGATCCAATCCCCTGCTTTTGCATTGGCATTTTTGACACCGCTTGCGAGTAACACTTTATCGTCTTTGACTTGAAACAACATTACGGCTACCGATTCATGCTCGTTCTTAAGCTCATCAATACGCTCTTTGATATCTCCAGCTTCAAGTTGGGCCACAACAACCGCTGTAGAACCCATCATCGTAATGGTTAATTCTTCTTTGGATGCAGATGCAAGTGTGGTCATTTCATGTTTGAGCATTTTTACCTGCTCTTTGAGACGCTCTATCCCTGCAAGGACGTCACGGTTTTTTACCGAACTCTCTACTTCTTCAAGCAAATGGCGCTGAGATTTAAATACATTGTACGCGGCATTTCCGCATACTGCTTCGATACGGCGAACACCCGCGCTTACACCGCTTTCTTTGGTGATGATAAATGTGCCGATTACGGATGTGTTCTCAACATGCGTACCGCCACAAAACTCTACCGATGCACCGCCAAAATCAACGACACGGACACGATCGCCATATTTTTCACCAAACTGCGCTTTTGCACCGCTTTTTTTGGCTTCATCAATGCTCATCTCTTTAGTCAGACCCGTGAGGGCATGAAAAATATGTTGATTCACACGCTCTTCAACGAGAGCAATTTCTTCATGGCTCATCGCTTTTGGATGAGAGAAGTCAAAGCGCAAGCGATTGTGTTCTACAAGCGAACCCGCTTGAGAGATGTGCTCGCCTAACAGCTCATACAATGCCGCGTGCAAGAGATGAGTTGCTGAGTGATGTTTCGCGATCTCATTGCGTGATAGATCCACAATCGCATCTACCGTTTCACCCACACTGATTGTCGCAGTCGTTTCGATGTGCGAGAGGTTTAAACCGTGGAACTTTTGGGTATCCAAAACGGTTGCTTTGTCACCCAATGTACCTTTATCACCCGCCTGTCCACCACTTAGTGCATAAAATGGAGTCTCTTCGAGAAGTACCCACCCTTTTTGACATGCATGCAGAGATTCGACGCGCTGGAAACTTTCACTTAACAGTGCTTGAATTTTAACCGGTGCTTTCGTGTAGGCGTAACCGATAAAAGCATTAACCCCAAACGTTTCCAGAAGCGCTTTAAAATCACCCTCAACCGCAGCATCTCCCGAACCTTTCCACGCCGCTTTTGCACGCGTTCGCTGCTCTTTCATAAGCGCTTCAAACGTGTCTGTATCCAGTGCGAGATTTTTCTCTTTGAGCATGTCTTCCGTCAAATCAAGAGGGAATCCAAAGGTGTCATACAGTTTAAACGCTACTTCACCGCTAAACGTGGCTTTGGTATTTTTGAGCTCTTCGTTAAACAGCTCGATACCTGAAGCGATGGTTTTGAAGAAACGCTCTTCTTCGAGCATAATTTGTTCTTTCAGTACATTTAATTTTTCCACAATATACGGGTATTGTTTTCCCATCAGCTGTGCTACAGTGTCCGCGATTTCAAACATAAACGGCTTGGTAAATCCAAGCAAGTATCCATGACGTACCGCACGACGTAAAATACGGCGAAGAACATAACCACGTCCCTCATTAGAGAAGTTTGTCCCTTGCGCGAGCAAAAAAGTTACAGTACGGATGTGATCGGCGATAACACGATACGATGCACCGCTGGCATAATCATACGGTTTACCGATAAGCGCTTCCACTTTACGAATGATTGGCATAAAGAGGCTCGAGTCGTAGTTACTACGAACCCCCTCCAAAACCGCAACCGCACGCTCCAATCCCATACCCGTATCAATAGAGGGTTTTGGCAATGGCTTGAGTTCTCCCTTTGCATTGCGCTCATACTGCATGAATACAAGGTTCCAAATTTCCAAGAAACGATCCCCATCGCCCCCCATGTAATCCTCAGGCCCATTAAAATGTTCCGCACCCTGATCCACAAAAATCTCTGAACACGGACCGCAGGGACCTGTATCGCCCATCTGCCAAAAGTTGTCTTTGTCGCCCAAACGCATAATACGATCAGCAGAGATGTGTTTTTTCCACATCTCTTCGGCCTCATCATCACTCTCATGAACCGTTACCCAAAGTTTTTCAACAGGAAGCTTCATCACTTGCGTAATAAACTCCCACGCATGGGCTATTGCCTCTTCTTTAAAGTAATCCCCGAAACTAAAGTTCCCCAACATCTCGAAAAACGTGTGATGACGTGCTGTGTGACCGACGTTTTCTAGATCATTGTGTTTTCCGCCTGCACGAAGACAGGTTTGAGAACTGGTAGCTCTTGGATTTGAAGGAGCAGGAATCTCGCCCGTAAAAACCGACTTAAACGGCACCATACCGGCATTGGTAAAAAGCAGTGTCGCATCGTCAGGAACAAGAGGGGAGCTTGCTACTCGATCGTGTTGTTTTGATTCAAAAAAAGCTAAAAAAGCTTCGCGTACGTCCATCATGGGTTACTCTCATTTGGGTAAAATTGTCGCGATTATAGCGAAGAAGGGTTTAATACAAAATTTTTGATATACTTATAGCATCAAGCAAGAGGAGTATGTGTGCCCAAAATTTTTGAATATCTAGGGATTTCTATACTTTTTTACAGCAATGAACATGAGTCTGTACATGTTCATGGTAAATATCAAGGATGTGAGTCCAAAGCCGAATTTATTATCATCGATGGTAAAATTACTAAGATTCTTATCAAAGAAGTAAAAGGAAAAAGAGCTCTTCCAGCCAATGAGCTCAAAGAGTTTCAAAAATTGGTAGAGACATTTCAAACCGAAATAGTCCAAAAATGGATCGATTATTTTGTGTTACACAAACAAATCAATTGCATCAAAATAGAAGGGAAAGTAAAATGATTACCGAAGATCAAATCATCCTCATCGAAAACGCAGACTATCTAGACGGGTACAAAATTCGTTTGCAGTTTAATGACCAAACGACTCAAACGATTGATTTTGAAAATTTTATCCGCTCATCCAATAACCCACATATTTCTAAATATGCTGATTTAGCAATTTTTAAAAACTTTTCAATCACCGATGGTGATTTAGAGTGGAATGATTACGATTTATGTTTTCCTATCGCCGATCTCTACGAAAATCAAAATATTGGGAACGTCCGTCACGGTTCTAACGAAGCAGCGTAAAAATCTTTATTAAACTTGTTTTTCCGTTCGTAGTGAACTTGTCGAAGGGTGTTTATGGTTCGACAAGCTCACCACGAATTTAGCGAACGAGCTTTACGAAAACGCCCGATTAAGTGCGCTAAACATCGCCTTAATCGATGCTACTGTAATGTCATTATCGCATCCGACACCGAAGAATTTTTCGTCTGTTTGGGTCTGAATCTCAATATACGCAACCGCTTCTGCACTGGAGAGTTCTCCGCGTGAATGTTCACTGTACGAAAGAATTTTAAACGCGTGAGAATATTCCACCATCAATGCATTTTTGCACGCATCAATCGGTCCATTTCCCTGACCTTCTGAACGGATCGTTTTACCATTATGGGTGTATTCCAATACACATTTTGCTGAGTGCTCTTTTGCACTCTCCGAGATCACCGAATAATCGACAAATTCAATATCATGCGGCTCCCCAAAATAGGTCGTTTCAAAAATATGCAAAATCT
This sequence comes from Campylobacterota bacterium, assembly GCA_023379705.1. Classification (GTDB taxonomy): domain Bacteria; phylum Campylobacterota; class Campylobacteria; order Campylobacterales; family Sulfurimonadaceae; genus Sulfuricurvum. The sequence continues at coordinate 20,668 of JAMCPS010000141.1, read as the reverse complement.
CTTCAGCTGTTAGTTCTCTCCCCACCTCATCAGTTGTTTTTTGAATAATTGTCCCGATTTCAGGATGCATTTTTTTAGGCAAGGAGTACCCGAACGTATCTTCAAGGACGTACGCGACGCCACCTTTGCCTGATTGAGAGTTGATACGAATAATCCCCTCATAATTACGTCCCACATCCGCAGGATCAATCGGCAAATATGGTACCTCCCAAAACGCATCCTCTTTGGAGCGCTGATACTCCATCCCTTTTTTAATCGCATCTTGGTGTGAACCTGAAAATGCAGTGTAAACGAGCTCTCCCACATACGGGTGACGCTCATGGGTTTTCATATCCGTACACTCTTCGACGATACGCACCACCGTTTCCAAATCGCTGAAATCAAGCTCGGGATCAACACCTTGGGTATACATGTTAAGCGCTAAAGTAATAATATCAACATTCCCCGTACGCTCTCCATTAGAGAGTAATGTCCCCTCAACACGATCCGCTCCTGCAAGAAGAGCAAGTTCTGTAGCCGCAATCGAGGTTCCTCGATCGTTATGCGTATGCGTTGAGATCAAGACATGCTCACGGTTCGTTAAATGACGCCCCATCCACTCGATTTGATCAGCATAGACGTTTGGCGTTGCCATCTCGACGGTTGCTGGAAGATTTATTACGACTTTGCGTGTCGCACTGATCCCCCATGCATCGGTCACCGCATTGCAAATACGTGCTGCAAATTCAAGCTCTGTCCCCGTAAAACTCTCAGGAGAGTACTCTAGAAAAATCTCTCCATCATGCTTTGCCGCACGTGATTTGACCATTTCGACACCCTCTAACGCCAACGCGATAATCTCGTCTTGCTCTTTTCCAAAGACAATCTTACGCTGTGCCGTCGATGTAGAGTTGTAAAGATGTACCGTCGCTTTTTTGACACCCGCCAATGCTTCAAACGTTTTATCGATCAAATGCTCTCTGGCTTGCACCAAGACCTGCACCGTCACATCATCAGGGATGAGCTTTTGTTCTACGAGAGTGCGTAAAAAGTCAAATTCGACTTTAGACGCTGAGGGAAATCCCACCTCGATGTGTTTAAATCCGAGTTTCAGCAAGAGATTAAAAAGAGAAAGTTTTTGTTCCATATTCATCGGAGTGATCAACGCCTGGTTTCCATCGCGAAGATCAACACTGCACCATATAGGAGCGTGCGTGATGGTTTTGGTAGGCCAAATACGATTTGGCAAATCAACTTGAGGATAAGGGCGATATTTGCCCGTAGACATGTTTTTCATGCTGGTTTCCTTAGAATTTTCTCTTCTCATTGTCTCTTGCCGGTGACAATAAGTAATGGGATTATAGCAAAAAGCGCTTTGAGCTCATTAATGCTTATCCTTTAGAGCCTTGTTCAACCATTTTTATAATGTGTTGTGCCCCGTTCATAGCAATCAGGCCACTCAACGCTTCACTTTTGGATTGTATATCACTGCTTATTGCCTCTTGAAGCTTTGATAAAACTTCCTCACCCTGACGCTCACACCATCCTACATTATGTTCGACAATATAGCGCGCATTGTGAAATTGATGATCTGCTGCGGCAAAAGGAAAAGGGATGAAAAAGGCCGGTACCCGCGCCGCGCACAATTCCCATAAGGTACTCGCACCCGATCTGCTCACCGCAAAATCGCTTCTCTCAATCAATTGGGCTATTTGTGTTGTGAATCCATAGACCTCAGCATCAATCCCAAGCTCATGATAGGCATGACGGACACGTTCTTCTTCTGAAACGCCGCATTGATGGATGATAGAAATCCCTTTTTGACGTAGCCAAGGGGCACATTGCAAAGCAAGATCATTGATAAATTTTGCCCCTTGAGAACCGCCTAAGAAAACAACCGTTTTTACCTCAGTTCGGGTTCGTGCATGTTCAAAATAAAGCGCATTCACCGGATAATCACAATGCCCCGCTCCCATTTCATAAGAACTGAAAAATCCAGATGCATAGGGACGTAAAAGGGTATTTAGTTTTCCGGTTATTGCATTTTGTTCATGTATGTACAGCGGGCATTTCATAGTAATGGCTGCAATGGATGCTGGAGCTGCTGAAAACCCTCCGACACTCACAATCGCATCGGCACACAACCTCTTAATAATACGTCGTGATTCAATAACGGCTTTGAAAATTTTCCATATCGCCCCCAGCTTTCCAAACCCTTTTTTATTCACCACTCCCGTCGTTTCTAAAAAATAAGTCTCTTCAAAAACCGTACCATCCTCAAACCATTGTCGATCCTGCCCACTCATTGAACCGATAAAAACTACTTTATGGCCGCGTCCCTTAGCCGCTTGCGCAAGCGAAAGAGCAATCACCAAATGTCCGCCCGTACCGCCACCAGTAAAAATCAAAGTCATGTATTTTCTCCCTATTGTGGCTTTATCTTTTTGGAAATCATCAATACCATACCAATGCCAATACTTGAAGCCAACATGGCTGATCCCCCATAGCTTAATAACGGTACAGAGATCCCTTTGATCGGAGTTAATCCGCTGATTCCATACGCATTAATCATAAAAGCAAAAGTAATCAGTAATCCTACACCCAAACTAAAGAGGTAATCAGTATCTGCCCTTGAACGATTTGCAATTTTAAAGAGACGATGCAAAATCATGATGAAGAGCATCGTCACTGCAAATACTCCTAAAAATCCAAACTCTTCGGCAATCCCAGCAAGGACGAAATCGGTATGAACTTCACTCAAGAATCCAAGTTTAAAGGTTCCATTACCTAATCCTGTTCCTAGAAGTCCTCCATTATGGATGGCATTAAGCGAATGACCGATCTGATACGCCTCTTCGGCATTGGCGATACGCAAATGTTTGGCGATTGATTCAGGAAAAAAGGCAAGAATAGTGCTCTGAGCTGATGCCCACCATGAGAGAATACGGTTAATACGGTGTGGTGCCATAGCAATAAACAAGAGAAAGAAGAGAACAGCCCCTCCAATCAAACTAAGGAAAAAGCGAAAACTGCTTCCTGCAAAAAAGAGCATAAATGCGAGCGTCAACGACAAAACAACCACCTGCCCTAAGTCATTTTGCACGATGGCAATTAAAAACATCACTAAAATAAAGAGTGCAGCATACGGAAAAAAACGCTTAAACTCTTCTTTTACTCCCATTCCGCCATGGTGTCCAAGTTTACGTGAAAAACTCCAAGCCAAGAAATAAACGAAGCCTATCTTAAAAAATTCAACCGGAGCAATCGACATCCCAAAAAGCTTAATCCACCGCTTCGCACCGCCTACTTCACTTACAAAAAATGCAGGAAGAAACGGCATCATAACCATCAAAGCTATTCCTCCCCAAAACAGAGTTAAACCAAGCGGATGAAGCCAAACATCAGGATCAAGTTGAGCAATCATCCACATTAAAAGAATGGAAATAATAGACATTAAAAGCTCACGAAATACAAAGTGAAATGGGTTGTATTCAAACAAAATAACGGCATACGCCGAAAGGGTGTAAGAACAAATAATTCCAAAAGTAATAAGAATGGTTGTTAAAATAAATAATTTTTTATCGGGCATCTTTTGACTTGTTTTGTGTATAATTTTACAACAGTATAGCTTGCTTGCGTTAAAGAGCCAATAAAGCGAATATGGAATATTTTTTGCTTTATCTTTAAAATATCGAGATGAAAGGGGTACATTATGGGGTTAACGATTTCTAAAGCTCACGATCTTATGAATGAAGCACTCGATTACCGTGCTGCGCGCCAAGACATGATCGCTGGAAACATCGCGAATGCCGATACCCCTTTTTACCGTCCAAGAGACATCCGTTTCGAAGAAACCTTGGCAAAGAAAAGTTCTCAAATCAAAGGACAAACCCTCCCTATGGCAAAAACGAATGGTATGCACTTGGACGGCACTGCCCTTCCAAGTGATTTAAAACCCACCACTTTTTTCCGCGATGGCCATATGGCTCGTAATGATGGAAACAGTGTTGATTTGGATGTCGAAACAGCAGAACTCTCAAAAAACTCGATGATGTACAACGCGATTATTGCCGCTAAGAAAAAAGGTACCGGTATTTATAAAAGCGTTATCGATTCATCAGCGAAAACTTCTTAACGGTTAAGGGGATACCATGTCATTTTTAAACAGTTTTGATATCAGCGGTTACGCTCTTTCGGCTCAGCGTGTTCGCGTCAATACCATAAGTTCCAATATTGCCAATGCTCAAACTACCCGTACCGCTGAAGGTGGTCCATACCGCCGGCAAGAAGTTGTTTTTAAAGCGATTGATTTTAACAGCATCTATAATCAAGCACTTGAAAATCAAACTTCTTCTCTTGGGTATTCAGATCCTCTCAAAGAAGGACTTCAAGGACTTAAACCCAATCCTGCTATTATGAGCGTGATCGTCGATAAAATTGCTCGTGATGACAAAGCGCCTAACATGAAGTACGATCCCTCTCATCCCGATGCAGACGCAAAAGGGTACGTTGCTTATCCCAATATTAATCCAGTCATCGAAATGGCCGATTTAGTAGAAGCAACACGCTCATATCAAGCAAACGTAGCCGCATTTGAGAGTGCGAAAAATATGGCCACCAGTGCCATTTCTATGATGCAAGTATAATTTTTAAGGAACTATTTTTATGGCAAATATACAATCAATAAAATCACTTTCTACCGCCGATCTACTCGCAAACAAAATTGCTAGCCCTGTTGAAAGCAGCTCTACCAATTTCGCTCAAGAGCTCAAAAATGCACTTGGCAATGTTAATCAGATGCAAGTACAAAGCGAGCAAGCAATGAGCGATATTGCAACCGGCTCTGTCAAAGATCTGCATCAAGCGGCAATTGCGATTGATAAAGCCGAAATCAGTATGAAATTGATGCTTGAAGTGCGCAATAAAGCACTTAATGCATACAAAGAGATCACTCGAACCCAAATGTAATGCGCTGAATTCAAAAGTCATGCGCAATTCCAACAAATCCAAAAAAATACTAGCACTTTTTCTCGTCCTCTTAATGGGCTTTGGCATCTTTTTAGCTGTCATGTTTTATACAGCCGTTCACGAGCGTGACATTCCCTCTATTTACTCAGAAGAAACTGCTAAAGCTCAGCGTGGAAATATTATCAGTGCGGATGGATTTCACATAACCGCAACGCAAAAACTTTACAAAGCAGTTGTCAATACTAAAAATATTGATCCCGATAAAAGAGAACTTTTTGTTCAGCTTTTCAGTATCTACAGCGGCATAAACCCGGATGAAATTCGACAACGTCTCAGCACACGCAAAGGTTCCGTAACACTGAGCTATCATATCGGACCCAAAGAAGCGATGTATCTTAAAACCCTCGCTTTTGAACTGCGTAAACTCAAAGTTTTTATTGAATATGAACTGCCAAACGGCCAACGTGTTCTTCAAGGATTAAACATCATCGAAAGCGGCGAAGCACGTGAATATCCCTATAAAAAACTACTGACTCCCCTCATCGGTTATCCTAGAAAGATGGAAGAAGACGGCTATACCCGTATTTATGGCATCAAAGGATTGGAGAAATATTTTGATGAAGAGCTCAATCCTCAACAAAACAAAAGCCAAAAAGCGATGAGGGATGTCAATGGCTACTTGATATTAAACAAACAAAGCTCCATTAAATCTCAGATTAATGGGTTTGATGTCAAACTCAATATTCCTATCGCCTTGCAAGCCCGTACAGAAGCAATCACCGATCGAATCAAAAATGAGCTACAAGCCGATGAAATCATTGCCACCGTAATGGAATCCAAAAGTGGGAAAGTGATCGCATTGGCCAGCTCCAATCGCTTCGATCCCAGCCATATTCGGATGGAAGACTATCCCTCCCTTAATGCTAATGCAATCGAATACAGCTTTGAGCCCGGTTCCGTTATCAAACCGATCATATTTTCTCTTTTGCTTGACCGTCACCTTATCAATCCCTATGACATGGTCAATGGGCATAATGGACGTTATCAGCTGGGACGTAAAACCATTGTCGATGAACACGCATTTCAAATGATCAGTGCCGAAGACGTCATCGTCCACTCCTCCAACATCGGTATCGCCCAACTGGGACAAAAACTCAATGGTACTGAATTTACCGAAGGACTCAAACGTTTTGGCTTTACCCATTTCAGCGGAACCGATCTTCCTTATGAAAAACGAGGATCAATTCCAAGCAGTGCGCAACTCAACAACTATCTTTATAAAGCCATTACTTCCTATGGGTATGGTATGCGCTCAAATGCAATGCAAATGGTCAAGGCTTACAATGTTTTTAACAACGGCGGGCGTATTATTAATCCTATGATTGTTGACTCGCTCATTGATGAAAAAGGGGTTTCCAGACCTATGCAGGTTCAAGCTCCGATTCAAGTAATCGCACCTGCAACTGCAGAGCGAATGAAATCTATTTTAATCAAAACCGTTAATGAAGGGACCGGGGTCCTAGCCAAGACTCCAGGGTTGGAAGTAGGAGGAAAAACAGGAACCGCTCATATTGCAAAAAAAGGAAAATACGTTAATAGCTATCACACCTCATTTATCGGATTTGCCAACGATGACAAGCATTCCTATACTATTGGAATCACCGTCATCAATCCAAAAACGGTCTATTTTGCTTCCATTACCGCCGTTCCTGTGTTTAAAGCAATTGTGGATGTTATGGTGGAAGAAAAATACCTTAAACTTGATCCAAGAGCTGTTCTCGCTGCTCAAAATGCTCCCAAAGTTGAGCATCATTAACCGTATTTATTTTTTTCCATTAAGCGCTTTATGGATTAACAACGTCGCATCTTTGCTAAACGCATAGTGATACTCTACACCCCACACCTCAACGACGGCTTCTCCGTTAAGTGTCAATTTGCTTTTTTCCTGCATAATTTTAACAACACGATCAAAGGTGATGTATTTGGAATCAATTTCAATCGCAAGAGGTAAAACACGCTGCGCATTGGAAGCCACGCTAAACCCTTTATCGCCGCTGATACGTGCTGATCCATGCGCCAAAGTTTCCTTCCCTTCAATCAGAACATACGTAAATGACTTAAGCTTTAGTTCACTGTGCCAGCGATTGCTGATAGTCACATCGGTACCGATACGTATTGCTTCGCGATCCGCAGAACCGCCCAAAAGAGACAAAATCCCAAGCACCACTTCACTTTTCGTATTTTCCCATCGTAAATGACCGGAGGGTTCTATCAGAACATCTTTTCCCATCTTCGGAGCGCATCCGCTCAATAATAACAAAATGACCGTTAGTAACAAAAAGTTTTTCATTTTACATCCATACATTATCAATTAAACGTGTCGACCCGACACGTGCAGCAATCAAAACAATCGTATCCCCTATAATCACCTCAGGTATCGCTTCAAAACGACGATTAACGATTGCCACATATTCGACCTTCAGAGGTTGTAAAATACCCATCATTGCATTGCTTATTGCCTTGGTTTCTATGACTCCTTGCATAACGAGATGGGTTGCCTTTTTAAGTGATGCTGAGAGCTTCAATGCATCAATTCGCTCTTCTTGACTCAAATAAACATTGCGACTTGATAATGCCAAGCCATCACTTTCACGAACTGTATCCACGGCAATGATTTCAACATTCATAAAATAGTTTTCGACCATTTGAGTGATCAATGACAGCTGCTGTGCATCTTTTTTTCCAAAATAGACACGTGAAGCGCGCACCAAATTCAAAAGTTTCATAACAACCGTCAATACTCCGTCAAAATGACCGGGTCTAGAAGCCCCTTCCAAAATGTATCCACGTATATCAGGACATTTAATACCAACTTCATCCTTCCCATACATCGTATTGATCTCGGGATAAAACAATACATCCACACCGCACAGTTCACAAATTTTAAAATCAGCTTCTTCTTTTCGGGGATATTTACTCAAATCTTCACCCGCCAAAAACTGTGTCGGATTCACAAAAATCGACACCACAACCACATCGTTTTCTCTCCTCGCCTTCTCAATAAGTGTGCGATGCCCAACATGCAGGGCTCCCATTGTCGGTACAAATCCTATTGATCCTGTTTTAGAATCCAATGCAGCTCTCAATTCCACTGTCGTACGTGCGATAATCATCGTTTTAGCCTCTATACAATATAATCACAATTATAATACAGTTAGAGGACATTCCTTTATGGATCATTACGAATATACCGAATTATTGAAAACATTGACGATAAAAATGCAAAACGTCACGGATGTTGTCCGCCCAAAAGAGATAAATGCTCGCTTGAGCGAAATCACCGCGCTGGAAAACTCCGATGGTTTTTGGAATGATGCTACCAACGCAGGAATTGTTCAAAAAGAAAAAACCCAGCTAGAACGTCGTCTAGGCAAATACACGAAAACCTATAACATCCTAGGCGATGCTGTCGATTTATACGAAATGGCAAAAGACGAAAACGATGAAGAGACCATCGAATCCCTTTTTAGCGATGCCGCAAAGCTTGAAAATGAAGTAAAAATCATGGAGGTCGAAGTCCTTCTTAGCGGCAAGCATGATTCTCACAACGCTATTGTCACCATCCATCCGGGTGCCGGTGGAACCGAATCCCAAGACTGGGCTTCTATGTTGCTGCGTATGTACACCCGTTGGGCTGAGCGTCATGATTTCACCGTTGAAATGCTCGATTATCAATCGGGTGAAGAGGCAGGAATCAAGGACGCCGCAATCCTAATCAAAGGGGTAAACGTATACGGATATCTCAAAAATGAAAATGGTATTCACCGTTTGGTACGTATCAGCCCTTATGATTCCGCAGCCAAACGCCATACCAGCTTTACCTCTGTTCTTGTTTCTCCTGAACTTGATGATGACATCGATGTCGAGATTGAAGATCGTGATATCCGTATCGATACCTATCGTGCATCCGGTGCAGGCGGTCAGCACGTCAATAAAACCGAGTCAGCAATCCGTATCACCCACATCCCAACAGGGATTGTTGTACAGTGTCAAAACGATCGCTCTCAGCACAAAAACAAAGCAACTGCGTTCAAAATGCTAAAGTCCCGTATTTATGACCTCGAACTGGCCAAACAAAAAGCGGCCGTTGATGGTGTTGAAAAAAGTGAAAATGGCTGGGGCCACCAAATCCGCTCCTATGTCCTAGCACCCTATCAACAAGTCAAAGATACCCGTTCAGGCATCCCTTACTCCAATATCAGCACCATATTAGATGGCGATATCGATGAATTAGTCGAGGGTGTTCTCATTGCCCTCAATAGAAAAGATGACGACGACTAGCCCCAATACCATTCTCAAAGAATGCGCTTTGCATGAGGCGTGCTCTTACCTACCCGGTAACACCCAAACTATTCATTATAAAGTTATACAAGACTCCACAAAAGATCAATGCGAAGCGTTGATTTTCAGAGGTTGGAGACGATTTGGAACGATGTATTTTCGCCCTATTTGCCAAGATTGCCGCTCCTGCGAAAGCCTAAAAATTGACGTTGAAAATTACACGTTTAGCAAATCCGAACGCCGAATTTTACGTAAAAATGCTCACCTTCATACTATTATCCGCCATCCCACTATGTCCACTGAACATTTAGAACTTTTCTACCGCTACCACGCCCACAAACACCATACTCGTGGTTGGGAAACTCCAAAAGTTGACCCCAGAAACTATTATTCCTCCTTTGTTCAAGGCCACGGCGATTTTGGCTATGAAGTTCTTTATTTTCAAGACGATAAGCTCATTGCTGTCGATTTGATCGATATTCTAAATGATGGGATATCCTCTTTATACTGCTATTACGATCCTCACTCTAAAAATCTTTCCTTAGGCAAACATACCCTGTTGGAACAAATTGCCCTAGCAAAGCGTTTGGGTCTTAAATGGATCTATCTTGGGTATTATGTTCAAGAGTGCCTCAGCCTGTCTTACAAGGCCAATTATCAGCCATCCCTGCAACTGCAAGATAGACCTGAAGAAGATGAAGTTCCGATATGGAAAACTCTAGACACAGTTGGTTATAATTAAGTAAATTGACACAAAGTGGTTGCATGAACTACCAAGCCATCCTAGAACAAATACAAACCGATATTGCACCTCTTCTAGGTCAAGGAAGAGTTGCTACTTATATCCCAGCCCTTGCTTGTGCAAATCCCAAAGATTTTGCTATGACACTTCATCTGGTTAATGGTGAGTCCTATCATGCAGGATTGGTAGAAAAAAGATTCTCTATCCAAAGTATTTCAAAAGTCTTTATGTACTGTATAGCGCTTAGCTTGTTTGAGGAAAATATCTACGAAAGAGTACGTGTTGAGCCCTCAGGAAATCCGTTTAACTCACTTATACAACTCGAATATGAGAATGGAATTCCACGTAATCCCTTTATCAATCCAGGAGCCATTGTTGTTGCAGATATGCTCACAAGCTATTTTGGATCATCTGCAGAAGAATCTATTTTACATTATTTTCAAAATACGTGCGATGATTTTACAATTACAATAGACAAGGAAATCTTTAATTCTGAGCATAACAGCGGTTATCGCAACTATGCTCTTGCAAATCTTATGAAAAGTTTTGGCAATATTCATAACGACATTGAAAAGACATTGGATACTTACTTTAATGCCTGCTCCATAAGTGCCAATACTGCGCAGCTTGCCCGCTCTTCACTCCATCTTGCCAACAACGGTATTGACCCTATAACCGCCAATATCCTACTGAATCCCGAACATACCAAGCGGATCAATGCATTGATGCTCACTTGTGGACATTATGATGCATCTGGAGAATTTGCTTATCGTGTAGGATTACCTGGGAAAAGTGGAGTAGGAGGAGGAATCATTGCCATTGTCCCTAATATCATGAGCATTGCTGTATATTCACCTGCGCTTAATGTACATGGAAATTCATTTGCAGGAACAAAAGCCTTAGAGTTATTCACGCAGTACAGCGGTCACACTATTTTTTAGGGTAACGGGGATTTTTAGCACCCTCTTGCGCCATCACACGTACTTCATCCTCTACATCATGACGCAGTACATCTAAGACAGGAATCTTATTATGGGCCTCATCAACTGTGACAAAGGTAAATATAGCATCAACAACACTGCATTCACAATTTGTTTCACGACGACGCACATGAAAATCTACATGAATACGCAGCGAAGTACGGCCAATGGAATCAATTGTCGTATAGATCGTAAAAATATCTCCATTTTTAACCGGTTCTTTGAAATGGAGGTCTGTAACAAAAACGGTAGCCGCCTGCCCAATCACAAGTCCTTCCACCGTTATGGATGCTGCTTTGTCCATTTTACCCATAATCCAGCCGCCAAAAACGCCGCCCATGTGATTTAAATCTGTCGGATAAACACGTCCGCGCAATGCTAATATTTTTTCCACCTGCAACTCCCAATAAAGTATAATAAAATTTTATTCTAGATGAGTACGGCTAAGAGAGAGATTAAGATACAAAAGTGAGAATAGAAGAAGAAAAAAGATTCTCTCCCTAATGGGAGAAAAGAGAGGAGTTAACTTAGCTATTACGCTTTTTGATAATCTCTTCAGCAACGTTACGTGGAACTTCAGCATAGTGATCAAATTCCATAGAATAACTTGCACGCCCTTGTGTCGCAGAACGAAGGTCAGTTGAGTAACCAAACATTTCTGAAAGTGGAACAAACGCATCAACAATCTTGTTACCAGAACGGTCACCCATATTGTTTACTTGACCACGACGACGGTTAAGGTCACCGATAACATCACCCATGAAGTTTTCAGGTACTTCTACTTCAACTTTCATCATAGGCTCTAGGATCGCAGGGTTTGCCTTACGACAAGCCTCTTTGAATCCCATTGATGCAGCGAGTTTAAACGCCATCTCAGAGGAGTCAACCTCGTGGTATGAACCATCATACAAAGTAACTTCAATGTCTTCGATAGGATAACCCGCAAGCACCCCTTTAGCCATAGCTTCTTTACACCCTTTTTCAACAGCAGGAACGTATTCTTTTGGAATAACCCCACCTTTGATTTCGTTGTGAAAAGTATATCCGCTACCAGGCTCGCCCGGCTTAACGATAAGATAAACGTGACCAAATTGTCCACGTCCACCTGATTGTTTTGCGTATTTATACTCTTGTTTTACTTCCGCACGAATTGACTCACGGTATGCAACTTGCGGTGCACCAACCTCTGCTTCAACTTTAAACTCACGGAACATACGGTCAACAAGAATCTCTAGGTGAAGCTCACCCATTCCTGAGATAATCGTTTGACCTGTTTCTTCGTCTGTATGAACACGGAAAGATGGATCCTCTGCTGCAAGTTTAGCTAAAGCAATACCCATTTTTTCTTGGTCTGGTTTTGTTTTAGGCTCAACTGCAACCGAGATAACCGGCTCAGGGAAGTGCATACGCTCCAAAATGAGACGATCGTCTTCTGAACATAACGTGTCTCCTGTTGTTGTATCTTTAAGACCAACAACCGCACCGATTTCACCCGCATAAAGAGATTTGATCTCTTCACGCTTATTTGCATGCATTTTTACGATACGTCCGATACGCTCTTTTTTACCTTTGATGGTATTGTAAGCATACGTACCAGATTCAAGAACACCACGATAAACACGTACGAATGTCAATTGACCAACAAACGGATCCGTCATGATTTTAAAGGCAAGACCGGCAAATGGAGCATCATCACGTGATTCAACCGCTACTTCGATCTCTTCATCGTCTTCTTTTGTTCCTGTAATCGCAGCAACTTCAAGTGGAGATGGAAGATAGTCAACAACTGCATCCAAAAGAGTTTGAACCCCTTTGTTTTTAAACGCAGTACCACATGTCATAGGGATGATTTCCATCTTAAGACATCCGGCTTTGATCCCGCGCATAATTTCTTCGTTGCTAAGCTCACCCTCTTCGAAGAATTTCTCCATCAAAGTGTCGTCACCCTCAGCAGCCGCTTCCATCATTTGTGCACGGTATTGATTCGCTTTTTCTACCATATCAGCAGGAATTTCTGCTTCATGATAGTTTGAACCCATTGCAGCATCGTCATCCCAAAGGATCGCTTTCATCTTAACAAGGTCAACGATACCTTTAAATCCATCTTCAGCACCGATTGGCAACTGAATAGCGATAGGGTTAGCTTTAAGACGTAAACGGATTTGCTCTTCTACGTTGTAGAAATCAGCACCCGTACGGTCCATTTTGTTAACGAAAACCATACGTGGTACACCGTAACGGTTTGCTTGACGCCATACCGTTTCCGATTGTGGCTGAACACCGCCAACTGCACAAAAAACGGCTACAGCACCATCAAGTACACGCATAGAACGCTCAACTTCAATGGTGAAGTCAACGTGGCCCGGAGTATCGATGATGTTGATTTGTTTGCCGTTCCATTCACAGGTAGTCGCAGCAGAGGTAATAGTAATACCACGCTCTTGCTCTTGCTCCATCCAGTCCATAGTTGCAGCACCTTCGTGTACCTCACCGATCTTATGTGAAACACCCGTGTAGAACAAAATACGCTCTGTTGTTGTAGTTTTACCTGCATCAATGTGCGCAGCGATTCCGATATTTCTAACGTCTTCTAGTTTATGGGATCTTGCCATGATAATAGCCTTAAAAAGTAGTTTTTATTGGGAGAATGGTAACCAAAAATGGTTACCGAAAGGTTATACTCTTACCAGCGATAGTGAGCAAATGCTTTATTCGCTTCTGCCATACGGTAAGTATCTTCTTTTTTCTTGAACGATGAGCCTTTATCATTAGCAGCTTCTAGCAATTCATTTGCTAAACGCTCGGCCATTGTGCGTTCATTACGCTTACGAGCAGCATCCGTTAACCAACGGATTGCAAGTGAAAGCTGACGAACAGGGCGTACTTCTACTGGAACTTGGTAGGTCGCTCCACCCACACGGCGGCTTTTTACTTCGATTACAGGCTTGATGTTTTCGATGGCTGCATCAAAAACTTCGATACCTGTTTTTTCACCACGTGATGCAATAATATCCAATGCACTGTACATGATTTTTTCAGCTGTACTTTTCTTTCCATCCCACATAATTTTGTTGATGAATTTTGTCAAAATTTTTGAGCCATGAACCGGGTCAGGCATAATTTCGCGTACGGGCGCTTTTCTTCTTCTCATAATGTTTCCTTCAATTTTTAAAATTTACTCAAAAAACGGCTATCAAGAACCGGATCTTGTCGGGTTAAATGATTATTTTTTAACCTTGGCTTTTTTCGTTCCGTATTTAGAACGAGATACTTTACGGTCTTTAACACCCGCAGCATCGAGAGCACCACGAACGATATGGTATTTTACCCCTGGTAAGTCTTTAACACGACCACCACGAACAAGAACAATTGAGTGCTCCTGCAAGTTGTGACCCTCACCACCGATATAACTAATAACTTCAAACCCTGAAGTCAAACGAACTTTAGCAACTTTACGAAGCGCCGAGTTAGGTTTCTTTGGGGTTGTAGTATATACACGAGTACATACACCACGACGTTGTGGGCATGACACCAAAGCGGGTGATTTTGATTTTTTCACTACCGCTTGTCGCTCTTTACGAATAAGCTGGTTGATTGTTGGCATACAATCTCCTTGTTTTGAAATGTTCCAGTAGAATTTTAATCCACCCATAGGGGACTAATAAACGCGCAATTATACCTGTTTTTTGATTAAATATAGCTTATTTTAAGGAAGATTTAAATTGAAGAAAGTGAAGGAGTTAAGTTTCGTATTTTTGGCCGAAGCCAAAAATTATTCGCCGAATTGGATCGTTTGATCTTTGTAGATACCCGTACCGACAGGAATTGTACGACCGATGATAACGTTTTCTTTAAGATCCGTCAAATCATCGATTTTCGCAGCAACCGCAGCTTCTGTCAATACTTTAGTCGTATCTTGGAACGATGCAGCTGAGATGATAGAATCCGCACTGACCGATGCACGTGTAATACCGACAAGGTATGGCTCAGCAATCGCCGGCTCTCCGCCAAGGCGAAGGATCTTTTCATTTTCTGTTTTGAATTGTACTTTAGAGACAATATCACCTTCAATGAATTTTGTATCACCTGAACGCAAGATTTTAATCTGACGTAGCATTTGGGTAAAGATAACCTCAATATGCTTATCCGCAATATTAACCCCTTGACGACGGTATACTTGCTGTACTTCGCTTACAAGGAAATGATAAAGAGCTTTAACACCCAAAATTCTCAAGATTTCATGAGAGCTCAAGATACCATCTGTCAAACGCTCACCCGCGTGAACAAACTCACCCGCGTGTACCATTGCCGTAAGATTTTTGTCAACAAAATACTCTTTAACCATGCCATTTTCAGACGTGATCAAGATACGCTCTTTACCACGAAGCGGCTTACCGAAACTTACCACACCATCAAGCTCTGCGATCAACGCGATCTCTTTTGGCTTACGTGCTTCAAATAACTCAGATACACGCGGAAGACCCCCGGTAATATCGCGAGATTTTTGAAGTGCTTTTGGTGTTCTAGCCAAGATATCTGCCACTTTAACTTCTGCACGGTCTTGTGCAAAAATCGCTGTTTTTGGTTCAACAGCATAACGAATAATGGTTCCATCGGCTGCAGCCAATACGATTGCCGGTTTGAATTCAGGAGCAACATACTCATTGATCATCAAACGCGTTTTACCGGTTAACTCGTCAAATTGCTCAGATGCCGTTACCCCTGGGATAATGTCCTCAAAAGTAATAACCCCGCTAGTTTCGGAGATGATTGGATTCGAATACGGATCCCATTCCGCGATCACAACGGATTCTTCCTTTAGAGGTTTGGCGATCATAGTATCTGCTTTAACCACTTCATTATCATTGATCTCAATAACCGATCCGCGTGCAATATAGTGACGAATCGCTTCACGGTCTTCACTGTCAGCTACAACAGCGAAAAGACCTTTTTCTTCTACACTGTACCCTTTAACGATTTCATGATGACGCTCAAGGTAATCACCTTTGAGAAGGTAATACTTGATAGTCCCCTTCTCTTTTGCAAGGATTTTTTGGGTAATCGGCGCACCGTCTTTTACAAGAATTTCAGATGCATATGGGATACGGTTAGGGACATTCCATCCGTCTTTAATGGTTTCAACGATAGACTCGTCTGCTTTGACCATAGAACCATTTTCATATGGAAGGTAGAATTTTCCTTCAATTTTACCGCTAACACCTGCCAATTCATTCGCTTTAGCCACTTCATTCTTACGTAATGTGTAACGCTGTGTTTGAGAATCGCCCTTAACGCTTACAATGATTTCATCGTGTATCGTTTGGATCTCAACCGCGCCTGCAAATGGTGCTTTAATTTTTGGTTCAACCAAAAGAATAGCAGCATTACGACGGTTTGCAACAACTTGCTTACCCTCTTTAGAAAGGTATGTTTTCATGTTGTAATAACGGATGAAACCTTCTTTGGTTGCTATAACTTGGCGCTCTTCTCTCGTACTAGAAGCCGTACCACCAACGTGGAAAGTACGAAGGGTCAACTGTGTACCTGGCTCACCGATTGACTGAGCTGCAATAATACCTACCGCTTCCCCACGTCTAACAATTTCGCCTGTACCCAAGTTAAGACCGTAACACAATGCACAAACGCCATCAACCGATTTACACGTTGTAGGAGTACGGATATGCGCTGCTTTAATGCCTGCTTCGACAATTTTAGAAGCCATGATCTCATCAATGAGTCTACCCTCAGAATAGAGAATTTCGTTAGTAATAGGATCAATCGCATCTTCTGCCAATACACGACCGTATATACGGTCTTCTAAAGGTTCGATCAATTCATTACCTACAGAGATATCTGTTAATTCAACACCCTCATGCGTACCACAATCGTGTTCAACAATCTTAACATTTTGAGCAACATCTACAAGTTTACGTGTCAAATAACCCGCATTCGCAGTTTTTAGTGCCGTATCCGCAAGACCTTTACGTGCTCCATGCGTTGAAATAAAGTACTCAAGAACGTTCAAACCTTCTTTAAAGTTTGAAATAATCGGTGTTTCGATAATCGAACCGTCCGGTTTTGCCATAAGACCACGCATACCGGCAAGCTGACGAATCTGAGCAGCAGAACCACGGGCTCCAGAGTCAGCCATCATAAAGATGGAGTTAAACCCGTCTTTATCCGCTTGAATCAAATCCATCATCCCACTTGCTACCGTATTATTTGTATCGGTCCAAACGTCAATGATTTTATTGTATCGCTCTTGCTCTGTTAAAAGACCCGCTTCAAATTGTTTTTGAATCTCTTTTACGCGGTTCTTTGACGCTACAATAAGTGCTTCTTTTTCTTTAGGGATAATAATATCCGTAATAGAGATAGAAACGCCCGATTTCGTTGCGTATTTGAAACCAAGGTCTTTCAAGTTATCCAAAAACTCTGCTGTAATACTGATACCGCCATGCTTGTTAACATAGTCAACAAGGATAGAAATATTTTTCTTTTTCATCATAACGTTCCACAATTCAACAGGAACGAAATCTGGCAATATCGATTTAAGAATCATACGCCCGGCAGTTGTATGAATCATACGTCCATCAACACGGGTACGAACTTTTGCATGTAAATCAAGGGCATTATGCTCAATTGCAATCATAATTTCATCAACATTGCTGAAAAGCTTGTTTGACCCCTTAACTTCGTTTTTGCCAAGTGATAAATAATAAAGACCTAGGACCATATCTTGTGATGGCGTTGCAATCGCTTTACCAGATGCAGGAAGCAAGATGTTCATCGAAGAGAGCATCAATACTTTACACTCAGCAATCGCCTCAGCACCTAGTGGTACGTGAACCGCCATTTGGTCACCGTCAAAGTCCGCATTAAATGCAGCACAAACAAGAGGGTGCAATTGGATCGCTTTACCATCGATGAGTTTCGGGTGAAACGCTTGAATGGAGAGTTTGTGAAGCGTAGGCGCACGGTTAAGCTCTTGCTCTGTTAAAAGACCCGCTTCAAATTGTTTTTGAATCTCTTTTACGCGGTTCTTTGACGCTACAATAAGTGCTTCTTTTTCTTTAGGGATAATAATATCCGTAATAGAGATAGAAACGCCCGATTTCGTTGCGTATTTGAAACCAAGGTCTTTCAAGTTATCCAAAAACTCTGCTGTAATACTGATACCGCCATGCTTGTTAACATAGTCAACAAGGATAGAAATATTTTTCTTTTTCATCATAACGTTCCACAATTCAACAGGAACGAAATCTGGCAATATCGATTTAAGAATCATACGCCCGGCAGTTGTATGAATCATACGTCCATCAACACGGGTACGAACTTTTGCATGTAAATCAAGGGCATTATGCTCAATTGCAATCATAATTTCATCAACATTGCTGAAAAGCTTGTTTGACCCCTTAACTTCGTTTTTGCCAAGTGATAAATAATAAAGACCTAGGACCATATCTTGTGATGGCGTTGCAATCGCTTTACCAGATGCAGGAAGCAAGATGTTCATCGAAGAGAGCATCAATACTTTACACTCAGCAATCGCCTCAGCACCTAGTGGTACGTGAACCGCCATTTGGTCACCGTCAAAGTCCGCATTAAATGCAGCACAAACAAGAGGGTGCAATTGGATCGCTTTACCATCGATGAGTTTCGGGTGAAACGCTTGAATGGAGAGTTTGTGAAGCGTAGGCGCACGGTTAAGCATGATTGGATATCCATCAACGATTTCAGCCAAACATTCCCAAACTTCATTGGTTTTCTCATCGATCATTTTCTTGGCCGCTTTAACCGTAGTCGCGTACCCTTTATCTTCAAGTTTTGCGATCAAATGAGGTTTGAAAAGTTCCAATGCCATTAGCTTTGGAAGACCACACTGATCCATACGTAGACTTGGTCCTACAACGATAACCGAACGGCCTGAAAAGTCAACACGCTTACCAAGAAGATTCTGACGGAAACGCCCTTGCTTACCTTTGATAATCTCTGAGAGAGATTTCAATGGACGCTTATTAGCCCCTTTTACGGCGTTTGCACGACGACCATTGTCAAACAATGCATCCACCGCTTCTTGCAACATACGCTTTTCGTTACGTACAATAATCTCAGGAGCTTCAAGTTCGATCAAACGCTTCAAACGCTGATTTCGGTTGATAACACGGCGATAAAGATCATTAACGTCCGATACTGCAAATTTACCACCATCGAGGCTTACCAACGGGCGAAGTTCAGGAGGCAATACCGGAAGCGCTGTAAGCATCATCCACGCAGGATTGTTACCAGAATTCAAGAAGGATTCAATAACCTTTAGGCGTTTTATAATCGTTTTGCGTTTTGCTTCTGAATTTGTTTTTTGTACATCTTCTTTAAGAGCTGAAAAGAGGTCCACAAGATCCAATTCATCCAAAAGATCACGAGCCGCTTGTCCGCCCATTTCTGCAACAAAACCAGTATCTCCATAACGCTGTACTAAAGTACGGTATTGCTCTTCATTCAATACATCGTATTTAAGAACCGGCGAAGTTTGTGCACCATCATAGTGCGCTTCTCCACCGCTTTTTACAATGTATGCTTCATAATATAATACACGTTCAAGATCTTTCATTTTTACGCCTAAGAGCGTACCAATACGACTTGGAAGTGAACTAACATACCAGATATGTGCAACTGGAGTTACCAAATCAATGTGTCCCATTCGGTTACGGCGAACTTTAGAGGAAGTAACTTCTACGCCACACTTCTCACACACCACACCTTTGTAACGCATTTTTTTGTATTTTCCGCACAAACATTCGTAATCACGAACCGGTCCGAAAATTTTGGCACAGAACAACCCATCGCGCTCAGGCTTGAGCGTACGATAGTTAATTGTTTCAGGCTTTTTAACTTCACCATGACTCCATGAGAGAATTTTCTCTGGAGACGCTAGGCGAAACTGTATCTGTTTAATATCTGTTGGACGATTGTCTTCAGTTACTGCAATTGGTACTAGCTTACTCATTGTCATCTACCTCGTCAAAAATCTCAATATCAAGCGCAAGTGCTTGAAGCTCTTTGGTTAATACGAACAACGTTTCAGGGATACCTGATGCCGGAACGCTTTCACCTTTTGTAATTGCTTTGTATGCACGAACACGTCCATCAACGTCATCGGACTTGATGGTTAACATTTCTTTGAGAACTGCTGAAGCACCGTATGCTTCCAGTGCCCAAACTTCCATCTCTCCAAAACGCTGTCCACCGAAGAGGGCTTTACCACCAACAGGCTGTTGCGTAACGAGAGAGTATGGTCCAGTTGAACGGGCGTGTACTTTTTCATCCACCAAGTGATGAAGTTTAAGGATGTACATGTAACCTACGTTAACGCGCTCTTTGAGCTTGTCTCCGCTTTTACCGTCGTACAATTCCATCTTACCATCAGTATCCAGTTTTGCAAGCTCGAATAAACGCCCAAACTCAGCAGGAGTAACACCCTCGAAAATAGGGGTAGCAAATTTAACACCCTTACTCCAATCTTGAGCATAGCCAAGAAGTGTTTTATCATCCATTGCCCCAATCGCATTTGCAGCGTCCATCAGACCCGCAACGTCGGCAATTGTTATCATTTTCGTACGTAGTTCACCAATAAACTCTTTTTGCTTGCTCTCAAAAA
>JAMCPS010000140.1 GCA_023379705.1 Campylobacterota bacterium | reverse complement strand
AAATCATGATGCTATTGTCCATTGTAAAACTTATAAAACCCACCGATTTTCAAAGGAAAGATACGATTAAACCCATTTTGTTCAAAGGCTTCTTTATGATTTTTAGTTAAACGTTCATCAATGTCTTCGTAGGTCAACCCAGGAATAAGCACGTGAGAATCTCCAAAACAATCCTCTGCCATCTCACGACTCAAACCGATAATATCAAAGAGTCCCGAATTGCGGTAGGATGCAATGGTCGCGATGCCCATTTTTGACATTATTTTCAGAAGTCCGCCGTTAAGAGCATTGTGCGCTAATTTAAAGGCTTCTGCACAATTGTCTTGATTTTCATTGGACTGTTTAACGCGTGACGCGATGGTTGTAAACAATAAGCTAGGGTAAACAGAACTTGCACCGTAGGCAATAAGAGCAGCAGCACCATGTGAATCCACAACTTCACCCGTAACGGCTACGATGGATCCCAAGTGGCGTATTTTGGCTTCCAACAATGCGCTGCTGATGCGTCCAACTGCCATCAACATTGGAATGGTTTTGTGTTCACGATCCAATCCACTGTCATCCAAAATAATGATACGAACACCATCATTTTTAACCGAATGAATGATTTTTTCTACGAGAGCATTTAAGGCATCGCGTAAGTTTCCTTTGTAAGCGGTTGAAAACACTTCATTCATATACGAAGGCTGAAATCGCGGTGATTTTTTATCCCCGAATGATTTTAAAACATCTAACTTTTCTTTCAACAAAATCGGTGAAATTGCCTTCAAACGTTTTGCATGGGTTGGGATTTCATCTAAAATATTATGAATTTCACCAAAACCAGAGTTCAGACTCATCACCACTTTTTCACGAATCGGGTCAATCGGAGGATTGGTTACTTGCGCGAAACGTTGTTTGAAGAAGTCACTAAAATTACGCTGTACGGTACTAAAGGCCGCAAGAGGAGTATCATCCCCCATGGATCCGACGGCTTCTTTACCATCACGCATCATCGGTTCAATGACCTGTTCTACTATTTCTTGCGTAATGTTGAAATAGCGCTGACGCGTTATCAAATCTTCCGCAGAACACTCACATTTTGTCTCATATTGATGTTCAACATGCTCTTGAAGATAAACCATATGTTCATTGAGCCAACTCATGTACGGATTGGATTTTTTTAAATACTCATTGATGTCTTCATCTTTGAGTACTTTCCCAAACTTCAGATCCAAACCGATCATCTGCCCTGATTGCAAACGTCCGCGCTCTTTGATATTTTCTTCTGCAATATCGATAACACCGTATTCGCTGGCGATCAAAAGTGTGTCATCATGGGTAATGATGTACTTGGAAGGACGCAGACCGTTACGATCAAGAACACAACCGATGTAACGGCCATCCGTCAGTGAAAACGCGGCAGGTCCGTCCCATGCTTCAAAAACAGTAGAATGGTATTCGTAAAATGCACGTAATTCAGCATCCATATGCGGAGCATTTTGCCATGGTGCAGGGATAACAGCACGCGCTGCTTTAAAGAAATCCATCCCATTAGCGATCAAAAACTCAAAGAAGTTATCGGCACTGGCACTGTCAGAACCGTTAGGCTGTAAGATTGGAAGAAGACGTGATATTTCTTCATCTGTAAAAACTTCACTTTTAATAGATTCTGATTTGACGGCAACATTAAAACGGTTTGCTTCCACAGAGTTGATCTCACCATTGTGCGCAACCGAACGAAAAGGTTGTGCCAAACGCCACTTAGGAAGGGTATTGGTCGAAAAACGCTGGTGAAAAAGTGAAAATGAGATTTTAAAATTCTCGTTTTGAAAATCGGTATAAAACTCCTTGATATGCGTAGGCATAATCAAGCCTTTATAGGAGATCACTTTTGAACTCATCGAAGGGATATAAAAGTCTTCATTGCCAACGAGTGCGTGTTCAGTCTCTTTGCGACTCAGGTATAGCAATGCATCAAAACGACGGCTCGCCATCAAAGAATTAGGGGTAATAAAGACATGATAAATATCAGGAAGCGACGCAAGTACCTGCTCCCCTAATGCATTGGTATCCAGAGGAACCACACGCTGCAAAACAACTTTTAAATCATTCGTAACACAGGCACGCTCTAATACGTCCAGTCCCAGTGAACCACGAGTAAAAACGACGGCAACAGCATACATGTCCGGCAACTCAATCCCGTGATCCAAAGCGGTAGTACGCATAAATTCTTGAGGCATTGAAAGTAGCAATCCGCTTCCGTCACCTGTTTTACCATCTGCCGCTACAGCCCCTCGGTGCATCATACGTTCCAATGCGGTAATTGCATTTTCGAGTGTTTCATGAGATGGACGATTTTTAATGTTGGCGATCAGACCAAAACCGCAGTTGTCTTTAAATGATCGTAATAAATCTTGGTATTCCACTGAGATATCACCTTATGGATCGGAAAATTCCGAAAATTATTTGTATTTAATCTCTTTTTAAACATAACTAGTTTAAAGAGGATTCAAATTTCCTTATTTTACCAATAATTTGGTTAAAAAGCTTTAAAATACGGATATAAGTCAAAATAATCTAAAAGAAAAGTGTAGTTTAGAAGCAAAATATGCAGGGATTTATCATCAAACTCAGCCGTGTACGTGACGAAGATATGATCGTCACCATCATATCCGAGGATTGCTTAACGACACTTTATCGCTTTTACGGTGCACGTCACAGCCCTATCAATTTGGGATTTAAAATTGATTATGAAGCTGAAAACTCTCTCAAAAGCTCCATACCGCGTATGCGTGACGTCATACATTTAGGATTTAGCTGGATGGGAAACTACGATCGAATCCTTATATGGCAGCAATTTATAGCACTGTTTTATCCCCACATAGGCAGTTCAGAAGAAATCGGCCCTTTCTATTACCAATTGTTAAATGACTGTGCTAATCGTTGGGGTGAGCAAAATCCTAAACGTCTTGCTATTGAAGCTTATGTTGAATTATTAGAATATGAAGGGCGATTGCATTCACACATGAATTGTTTTTTTTGCAATGAACTTATTGAAAATGATATTTCATTAATACGTGCATACTTGCCAGCCCATACAGAATGTTCACATACGCTATCATTTAATGCAAAAGGACTTTTATGGCTGTATGAACATTATTCAACACTCTTTTTAAACGATAATGAGATCGAGCGGTTATGGTACGTAATGTGTGAAGGTCTATGACAATCGGAACACTTTTTGCTTTTGTAATAATATATCCTAGAAAGAGTCTTAAGTGAGTAAAAACGAAGTCAATCAGAATCTAATAAATCATTATCTTGAACCTCAAAAAGAGAAGCGTACTTCCCTGATCTCCCTTAAGAGTAGTAAAAAAACGGGGAATACACTCAATGATTTTTATTCAGAAGTCCAAGCTAAAAGAAGTAACTCGATGATTGAAAATATCTACAATGGAAAAAATGCGACACAAATTGAAATGATTATGATTCAAAACCGCAAACTTATCGAAAAGAACTATACCAAGCATTAAGCTATAGAGCTTGAAATAGCTCTATATTTCGTAAAAATGGGGCTGATAGGCCTGATCCAGCTCGGAAAGTTTTAAGCTGAATAAGGCCTGCATCTTCACTTCGATATCTTTCCAAAAATATTCCAGTATTAAACTCGATCCGACATTGCCTTCTATCTTGTAAAATGGACCCTCTAAGGCCTCCATGATTTCAATAACTTCTATCTCATGGGCAGGTCGTGCCAGTTTATACCCACCCGATGCCCCTCGTATGCTCACAACTAAATTCTGACGGCGCATAAGAGAAAGCAGTTGCTCAAGATACCCATGGGAGATTTGTGTCATTGCCGCTATTTCTTTCACTTGCATTGAACGCCCATTGGTAGCATGCGATAAAACATGCATTGCCGCCAAGCCGTATATGGCTTTTGAAGACAAGGCTGCCATTATTCAAACCATTTAGGATACAGCTTTCGCGCAATGCTGTAGACTTTGCACGCGATACAATAATCAAATAAGAGGTCTAAAACAACGCACGTGATAAAAATTCCGGCAACAATCCATATCCCTAAAATGAGTTCAAAGAAATCAAACCCTAACATGGCGATGGAAAAAGCCAAACCAAATATCGCCGCTAAGCGCTTTGCTCCTGCATCTTCCAGACGTGTTGGAAGATTGAAAATTCTTTTGATGAAACATGAAGTTCTAAAAATCGGGCTAAGACCTTTGTGCATACTCAAACGAAGAATAAAGTCTATAATGATCAAGATTAAAATAATTTTTTGCATCGTTAGCAAATAAGCAATCACTCCGATTGAAACGATAACTGCACTCATTTTGCTAATATTAGCATCGACCTGTCTAAAAAGTAACGGACATGCTTGCGACATAATGATTCCTTATGATTTTGCGCAATTATAATTGCGCTTACATCTTAAGTCAAGTATCCATA
>JAMCPS010000139.1 GCA_023379705.1 Campylobacterota bacterium | reverse complement strand
TAAGAGGAGTCAACCAGCATGTACGACAAAAGTGCAAAAATTTGTTAACTATGGACATAGTACTCCGATACATAAAGGAATTTGAAAGAAATTTAAGATTTACTGCATTTTAGCATAAACTTACATTTTTAAGTAATATTTAATAAGAATCTGAATGGGTTTTTAACCATTAAATAGCTACAATTTCATTAATTTTCATGGGAGTCTGTGTATGGGTAGAGCGTTCGAATATCGTAAAGCCGCAAAAATGAAACGCTGGGGTAATATGTCCCGCGTATTTCCAAAGCTTGGAAAAATCATTACGATGGCAGCAAAAGAGGGGGGTGACGATCCTGACATGAACCCGAAGCTTCGATCAGCAATTATGACAGCAAAAGCGCAAAATATGCCAAAAGACAATATTGACGCGGCGATCAAGCGTGCATCGGGAAAAGACGCTGTGTCACTTGCTGAGATGAACATCGAGGGCAAAGGGCCACATGGTGTTTTGTTTTTCGTCGAGTGTGCAACGGATAACAATGCCCGTACCATCTCCAATGTTCGTACGATTTTTGGCCGCGCCAAGGGTGAGACGCTGAACAATGGCTCTCTGGAGTTTATGTTTAGCCGCAAAGCGGTATTTCGTTTTCCAAAACCTGATATGGATTTGGATGAGTTGGAATTTGCACTCATCGATGCAGGGATAGAGAGTTTGGAAGAAGAAGAGGGTGAAGTGAGTGTGTTTGGCGAGTACACCGCATTTGGTGCATTGTCTGCTGAACTCGAAAAAATGGGTATTGTACCTGACAGTGCGGCGTTAGAGCGTATTGCCAACAGTCCTATTGAATTTACCGATGAACAAATGGCCGATGTTGAAAAGCTCATCGACAAACTCGAAGATGACGAAGACGTTCAAGCCGTTTACACCAATATGGGTTAACTAAAACAGCTTTTAATCTGCCAGTCGCCGTGCGGCGACCATCCCTCCACATAACATCACAATCGTAAAACCAATCAACACCGAAAATCCATACATTTCCAAAATCACCGCCCCAGGAATCGCAAAAAATAATCCGATGGAAGTAATATTGGATTGCAACGCGAGATAAACGGGGCGTAAGTGTTCAGGGGCAATGATGAGGATATTGTTGGAAAAAGCCAGACGCATTCCATCCATTCCCGCACCCAATAAAAAGAACAGCAGTGCGTAATGCCATAGCGCATCGGCAAAAAGAGCAAGCCCATTGGCACTGATATAGGCTATGAAAGAGACGGTGATAATAAGACGTACTTTACCGTTTGAGGAGAGTTTTTCCCACAGCAGATTACTGAGCATCCCTCCGATGACTTGTGCGGTAAGCAAATAGCCGATTTGAACCCCGCCAAGATGCAAACCTGATTGAGCTTGCAAGATGATGAAGGGGAGTGAAAAGAGGTGGCTGTAGGCGAGCAAGTAGGTACGAATTTGGCGTCTCAACTGTCCGTCACTGCGCAAAAGGGAGAAAGAATTGAATAAAAAGGTACGAAAATGGAGCTCTTTTACGGCAATATTTTCTTTTATCGGCTCTTGGATAAGAGCATAGGGGATAACACCCAGTAACATCACAAATGCGCTGAACATAAATAAGTAAGCAAAGCTATAGGGGGCAGGGGTGTATTCTAAAATGATTCCCGCGCTTAGACCGCTGATAAGCGCACCGACACCTGCTGCAAACTGACGCTGTGCGAATACTCGTCCGCGATAACGATGAGAAAATACTTTACCCAATATCTCGTTAAAATAAATCGAGCCAAATCCTGCGGCAAATGAGAAGATAAAAAGCCCAATTCCAATACACCATAACACATAGACATGGTTGGTAGTTCCAAAAATATAGATCCCGACACCGATTCCAAACCATGATAAAAAGCGTGTCAAGAAGACAAAACGAAGATAAGGCATAACACGCGTATAGCTTTGAGCGCTGAAGGCGGCAAAGAGCTGGACGATGATGGCTCCCCCTTTGAGCAATGAAGAGAGAAGCCCGATAATGAGTGCCGATGCGCCAAAAAAATGCAAAATCAATGGCAAGATAATGGCCGGTTCGGCAATGGTGGTTGTGATGGAAAGAAAGAACCCGTGTGTCACGGCTTTGAGTCTGGAGGAGCGGGAGTCAATAAGCGACATCAGGGGGTGTCACTGTCCGATTTTGTATGATGTATTGCGGCATCCAGTAAAAGTGTTTTGGCAAAATGGTTGCGGGTCCCTTTGGGAAACTCAGGGTCTTTGAGCAAGACGGAGATTTTTTTGCTACCATTCTTTTTAATAATGCGTTGAAGCTTCAGTTCTCCCATGCCATAGGCAAAATCAACCAAATACCACTCTTTGAAAATACTTTTGAGGTCTTTGATATAGCGGATGGCGGCATCGGTGGAGAGACATACGTCGGTACGTTCATCGTTTCCTTTTTCGATTTTTAGTCCGTAGGTACGTCCTGATTGCGCCATAAACTGCCATAGACCAGCCGTTCCGCGTCCATGTGCATCGGGCTTGAAGTTGGACTCACAATAGGGGATAAGCGAAAAGAAGAGCGGGATACCTGCTTCTTCGAATTTTTTTACAATTTTTTGATGTTCCTCTTTGGTTTTTTGGTAACGGCTGTAGAGTCCTTTGTACCCTGTTTTGTAGTCTTCATTGATATTTGAGAGAGCGTGTATTTCATCCAATGATTCTGATGATCCTATGGATGAGAGTGATTTATTGATCGCAGATTCAGATGGCTGTGCAGATGCATAGGTCAGTCCTAAGCATATGAGTATTAAAACCGTTCGCAATGTATTCATTAGGCTTCGATGTAGTCCAGATCTTTGTGAAACGTTTCACGGGTGTAATACAAAGCTATCAGCGCAAGAGCAAAACAGACAGAACCTACAATGGCTGCGGATGCAAGAAACCCGTAGTCCCCTTTGAGTGCCATAAAAGACAAGGTGATCGGAACCACAGAACCGCGAACGAAATTGGGAACGGTAGTGGCAACGGTTGCACGGATATTGGTTCCGAACTGCTCTGCCGCCATCGTGATAAACAAGGCCCAGTAACCGCAGAATACCCCCAATGAAAAACAAGACCAATAGAAATCTTGGACGCTTGCCCCTTTGAGTGTGTACATCCATGCAACGCTGAAGAGAGACAAGAGCATAAAGAAAGTGTATGCTTTTTTACGACTTTTGAGTTTTTGTGAGAGATATCCGCTGGCAAAATCACCGACGGATAGACCGATGTAGCAGTACATTAGTGCTTGACCCGCCGTTACTTCACCTGCGATCTCCAATGATTTGGCAAATTCAGGAGAGAACATGACCAAAATACCCACCACAAACCACAGCGGAATCCCGATGGCGATGGCTTTGAGGTATTTTGTCAAAAGACGTCGATGCTTAAAGAGTGAGAAAAAATCACCGCGATGGATGTTTTCACTCAGATTGTGCTCAAACATACCTGATTCACGTACTTTGAGTCGTAGTAAAAGCAGAGAGAAACCTAAAAGCCCGCCCAAAATATAGGCATTGCGCCAGTCGAAATGCTGTGCGACGAGATTGGCCGCCACAACACCCAAGACGCCGACACCTGCAATGGTCATGACCCCATATCCTCGCAGATGTCTAGGGAGGATTTCAGCCACGAGAGTGACTCCTGCTCCCAACTCACCCGCCAAACCGATACCGGCGATAAAACGAAGCGCGGCGTATTGCTCGACGTTGGTGACAAAGGCATTGAGAAAATTGGCAACCGAATAGAGGATAATCGAAGCGAATAAAACCGACAGACGCCCTTTTTTATCTCCAAGCATCCCCCATAAAATTCCTCCGATAAGCATACCACCCATTTGCATGTTTAAAATCGTCGTACCCCATGATGTGACCTGATCAGGATTGAGACCAAGTTCGGTGAGACTTGCAACACGGACAACGCCAAACAAAATCAAATCATAAATGTCAACAAAATAGCCCATTGAGATCACGATGACGGGGAGGGTTAAGACTTGGCGAATGATGGAAAGAGATGAGGTCGGCATTAAAACTCCATAAAAAATGTTTTTTATTATATAGGGTTTGTGCTTAGGAGAGCTTATAAGTCGCATTGTGTCATAGTTACACAACTACAAGGAGCTATAATGGCCGCGGGTTCAACGATTTGCAAAGCACAGCTCGGTATGGCTGACATGGATAGAAATTATTACGAAACGCATGATATTACCATCGCGCAACACCCCTCTGAAACCCAACAGCGTCTTATGATCCGATTAGCGGTCTTTGCCCTCAATGCTGCGGATCGACTGACGATTAGCAAGGGGATCGGCGGAGAGGATGAAGAACCTGAGTTATGGGAGAAAAACTACGGCGGCGATATCGAACTGTGGATTGATTTGGGGCAAGTGGATGAGAAGCGGTTGCGAAAAGCATGCGGCAGAGCTGATAAAGTCATCGTTTATACCTACAATACCAAAAGCGCAGAGGCATGGTGGAGACAAAACAGCGCAACTTACGCACGGTTTAAAAATTTAAGTGTCAGACATTTGTATGCCGAGGGGATCGAAAACCTGTGTGCAAGGACGATGAGGCTGCAATGCAATATCAGCGATGGAGAATTGACGATGCACAGTGAGCTTGGTGATGTGGCTATTCGTCAAGAAATATGGCAGTAATGTTATTTTTAGGTATAATTTACCAATAGCTAAGTCAGTTAGTCTGCTGGAAAAGGATTGTTCATGCAAGAAGAACGAAAAAAAATCATTCGGTATGCACTTGATTATGACATTATAGATGTCCATACCTACAATGGGTATAAAGGTGATTTGGTTGTCCGAATCACGGTAAAAGAGAAGGATGCAATGCTGGCAATACGCAAGTACGCCCTTGCTAGTGGAATAAAAGAAGTCATTATCAAAGAAAATAAAGATGTTATACAGTATGAAATTTATTGTATTACCGAAGATGAGGGCGCGTATCATATTAAAGAGACAAAAGCTCTGGATGAAATACATACTAAGCACATCACCGATGCATGGAATAAGCAAGAGTAATAGAGATTAGGAGTTGGAATGAATTTTTGTCCCTGTTAAAAATACATAATCTTTTCCAGTTAGGGTGACCCGAAACTTTTTTTGCTGTAAATATTTTTTGCAATAGTAAACGTCTTTGTACAACAGCGTCATCTCTGAATAGGGATAATTGGGCGCTTTAGCTCCATAAATCATCTCCCCTCCCATCCATCGGCAATTCGGAAATCCTAAAATCAGTGCACCCTCATGGGTGAGATACTCTTGGACGAGTTTCATAAACAGCGGTTTGAACTCGATACCGGGGCTTTGAAGTGTCCCAATCGTGATGATAAGGTCAAAGCGTCCTAATTCTAAAGATGCAAGATCATTGATATCATGGACATAGAAGGTCGCATTTCCCTCGTCAAAGCGCTCACGTGCCTTCTCAATCGCGGAGATTGAGTGATCAATACCTATGAGTTCGATGTTACGATACTCTTCTTGTGAGAGGATACTGCGTATGAGATCAAATTCATCTCCCGTATTAATCCCCAAATTGAGAATCCGTTTCTTTGCTCCCACTTTGACACTGCGCAATGCACGCAGATAGGGTGAAAGAAAAGCAGGTTCTTCATTTTTGTGGATAGCAGCAAAGCGTGACGTCGTCCCGTATTTTTCCTCTTTTGCCTCACTGTGATGGAAGGAATCGTCCAAATCGAGTTTTTCATAGGTGATGTGTACGGTATGTTCGGAAAGGATTTTGGGAGTGAGCATACGGCAAAAAAGGATTTCTCCCAAATCACTCCATGCTTTGTAACTGCGATAGACATAGGTAACATCATCAACGATTACTGACTCTCCAGCATAGCTTCCGCGACCAATATCGGGATTGAGGATTTCAAAGCTGAGTGTACTATTTTCTTTGAGTGTTTCATGTGCCCACTTAAGAATTTCGTTGAGGGGTTGAGTGGTGAAGGTTTTCATGGTACGATTTTATCATATACGAGAACGGTTTTTGCTTGTTATGTTTATTAAACCAACAGTAGGAATTTGTCATGAATGTAGCTTCTGTTTCCAATATTTCCACGAGCACACCCTCTGCTACTCCCAAAGATGAGAGTATTTCTCAAGAGTATGCGGCACTTATTGCCCAATTTTATCAGGCACAACCGTATAAAACGAGAGATGAAATCAATGCCGAAGATGGTGAATTGGCGCAATTTAGAAAGAATTTGGTCAGCAAAGGAGCCGCTGTTTTTCTAAAAGATCTGAACGAAGAAAAAATCGAAGCACTGGTCGAAGAGTACCGCCAAAAACTCCTCAAAGAAAAAGAGAAAAATCCCGAGCAGCCGATGGATATTAACCAAATGGTGAACGATTTTCGAAAACAGCTCCTCGAAGAGTTGATGGAAGCGCAAAAAGCGCAGCGGGAAAACAAGCCGACACAAAGTACAGCACTGATGAGCAGCGACATCCTCGAACGGATCAAAACCGCTCAAAGTGACGAGAAAATATCAGGGTTGGCAGATATCGGATTTTTAGAACAGATGTTGAGTTCTTCCAACAGTGAAGCCAAACAAAAAGATACCGATAGACTCTTTTAAAAAGGTGTTCATTTACACGACCCATTAACGAAAAAAAGTGCTATAATGACAGAAAGCTGTCATAAAGGGTATCTTATGCAAGCATTAAACTATACCACTGCACGTAACTCTCTCAAAACGATTATCGATGAGGTGTGTGACAATAACGAAGAGGTGATCGTCACGACCAAAAACGACAAGAGCGTAGTGATCATGTCGCTGGATGAATACAACCGCACCCATGCACAGCTCAAACGTGAAGTTAAAGAGGCGATGGAGCAAATCGAGCGCGGCGAATACATGGGCATTGATGAAGCGTTTGATAGTGTAATCGCGAAATATGCGGATTGATTTCTCTCCAAAAGCACAGTTGCGACTGGAGATGATTGCACAATACATCTATGAACAAACAAAGTCCAAAAAGCTCACACGGAAGTATTTGCAACGTCTTCGCGAATTTATCGTCTCGACTTTGAGTGCTTTTCCCTATGCGGGGCGCAGTTGTGAAGAGCTGATCAGCGGTTCTCGTAAACTTGTCTATCAGGGGTACTCGATTATCTATACACTCGAAAAAGATCAAATTTGGGTATTGACCCTCTATCGGGAAAATTTGCCATGACCCCCATCACCAACAACATGGACGTATTCGCCGAAAAGTTCGAGGGGATTGATCTGCATGGTAAAAAAATCACCAAAGCCGAATTTGAGGATTGCACCTTCGTTTCGTGCGACTTTAGTGAGACTTTTTTTTTCGCGTGCAAGTTTGTCGAATGCCGTTTTGAAAACTGCAATTTGAGCGTGATGAAGCTGACCAATACCAAAATGAGCAATGTTGATTTTCTATCGTGCAAAATGATCGGAATTGATTGGACAATGGCGGATTGGAAGAGTCTGCTCAATGCAGATCCCTTGCGTTTTCGTGAGTGTATTCTCAATGATAGCAATTTTTTCGGTTTGAGTTTAGAGGGATTGATAATGAAAGAGTGCCGTGCGAAAGAGGTTGATTTTCGCAATGCAACACTGCAAAACGCCAATTTTATTGGCACGGATTTCAAGGGAGCGTTGTTTGCCAATACCCATCTTGAAGATGCTAATTTTACGGACTCGAATAACACCCTGATCGATGTACGTTCCAATCATTTAAAAGGGGCTGTTTTTAGCCGATATGAGGCTCTTTTTTTACTTGAAACGATGGGGATTGTATTGGCGGACTAGGCTTATATTATTTTCTAAATATCCATTTTTCCAATAGCACAGGAAACGAAACTCTTGGCGCTCGTTGTAAAGGTCTGTAGAGTATTGAGTTCATCGGTTGAGAGCGGATAGCCTAAACTTCTCAGTTTGAGTTTGAGCTTTTCCATTTGACTGTCTTCGATATCCAACGTGATCTTACGCGGTTCACACTCAAGATCGACGCTTACGTCGCCAAAATCATCGGCCAGACTTTTTTTAAGCGTATTGGCGCATCCTCCGCATTTTACATTCAGAACTTCAAATGTTTGTTGCATGATAAATCCTTTTTATTATAGGGATACTACATCGGTTGAAAGAAGGATCCGCATCGTGTCATAGGCATTCCCGATTTCACCTACTTGCACAGAGACGGGATCGATTTCGAGTGCTTGCAAACAAAGTCCACAGCTGTAAATGGTGACACCGCGAGAGGCAAGAACTTGTAATGATGCAATGATTTCACTGTTTTCTTGCTGTGTTGTGAGAAGTACCCCTTCGTTGACAAAAATGATGTAGCGGGGGAGGGCATCAAATTCCAGCGTTGTTTTCAAAAAACCGTTCATCAGTTTTTTTCCAAGCTCCCCATTGCCGATGCGATCCGTTTTGACAAAAATGGTGCGAT
>JAMCPS010000138.1 GCA_023379705.1 Campylobacterota bacterium | reverse complement strand
AATACGAAGACCTGAACTCAATTTAGCGAGTGAACTGTCCAAATTACGGTTTGTCATACCCGCATTTACTTGTGAATTCATTGCCGCGACGTTTGTGTTAATTCTGAAACCCATGATAAATCCTTTTATGGTCGAGCTTTCGCTCTGAAGTTTTTCAGCATCCTTGCTGTTACAGACTATATCGGGAGATAAAAAAAAAACTTTAACAGTTTTGACAATTTTTTTGTTACACTTTCAATATTCGTCCATTATCTGAAATGAACTTGGGCTTTCCGCCAAAGAAAACACAGTGTTAACGTAGCCAATTGGGATGCATTCCGATTGCGTTTAAATAATGTAATAGGATTCAATCATTGAAATTGATTATTGTAGAGTCTCCGGCCAAGGCCAAGACGATAAAAAACTTTCTCTCCAAAGAGTACGAAGTCATAGCCTCCAAAGGGCATATTAGAGACCTTCCCAAAAACCGTTTCGGAATTAAAATCGATAATGAAACCATTATCCCCGAATATCGCATCAGCGAGGACAGCACTGCTACGGTCAAGCAGATACAGGAATTAGCCAAAAAAGCCGACACCATCTTTATCGCGACCGATGAAGACCGTGAGGGAGAAGCGATCGGCTGGCACATCGCCCATGCGATCAAAAAAGATCCAGAAGCACTGCCGCGTATCGTATTTCACGAAATCACTAAAAATGCGATCATCCATGCCCTAGAGAGCCCTAGAGCCATCGATATGGACCGCGTGAATGCGCAACAAGCACGCCGCTTACTCGATCGTATCGTAGGATACAAACTCTCACCGCTTCTTGCCTCCAAGATACAAAAAGGTCTCTCCGCAGGACGTGTTCAATCCTCTACGCTCAAAATAATCATTGACCGTGAACGTGAAATCCGTGCGTTTATTCCTGAAGAGTATTGGACAATCGATACCTTATTCAAGCCTGAAATAGAGGCATCTCTAAACATGTTAGAGGGTCAAAAAATCGATAAGATGACCATTACCACCTCTGATGAAGCAAAACGTATCGTAGCGCTCATCAAAGGCGAATCGTTCACGGTTGGCAACATCGAGACCAAAGAGCGCAAATCTTCCACACCTCCGCCATTTATGACCTCAACCCTGCAGCAAACTGCTAGCTCACAGTTGGGATTCTCTCCAAAAAAGACGATGATGGTAGCCCAAGCATTGTACGAAGGGGTCAAAACACCTGAGGGAACATCAGGGGTCATCACCTATATGCGTACCGATTCCCTTAACCTCGCAGCCGAAGCGGTCGAAGCCGCCCGTGAAGCGATCCTGACACGTTATGGCAAACAGTATCTTCCCGCAGAACCGAAGACCTATTTGAAAAAATCAAAAGGGGCACAAGAGGCGCACGAAGCGATCCGTCCTACGATGCTTGATTTCACCCCTGAAATCGCCGCCACCTACCTCAAACCCGACGAAATCAAACTCTACAAACTGATCTATAATCGCTTTTTGGCATGTCAGATGAACGATGCACGTTTTGAACAGCAAAGCATCACCTTCCAAAGCCCAAAGGCACAATACCGTGCCACAGGGCGCAAGCTCTTATTTGACGGGTTTTACCGTGTTACCGGAAGCGATGACAAAGACAAACTGCTCCCAGCACTGACCACAGGTGATACTATCGATATCCAAAGCATCACTCCTGAGCAACACTTCACTGAGCCACCATCACGCTTTTCGGAAGCCAGCCTCATCAAACAGCTAGAAGCGGAGGGAATCGGTCGTCCATCTACGTATGCCCCAACCATCTCGACACTTCAAGCGCGCAACTACATCGAAATCGAAAAACGTCAAATTGTCCCGACAGAGATAGCCTTTACCGTGACCGAATTGCTGGAAAAACATTTCGAAGAGATCGTTGATGCTTCATTTACGGCAAATATGGAAGAGACTCTGGATGAGATCAGCGAAAACGGAACTTCATGGCACAAAATCCTCCTTGATTTTTACCATCCGTTTATCGAAAAAATCAATGCCGGTAAAGCCGATATTGTCAGTCTAAAAGTAGCAACGCCACTGGGTAGAGCATGCCCGCAATGCGGAAGCGAACTGCTTCTGCGCTCAGGACGCTTTGGAGAGTTTATCGCGTGCAGCGGTTTTCCAAAGTGCAAATACACCGAACAAACCGAAAACAATAAAAAAGAAGACTCTGCCAATGGTGATGAAGCCAGCGAAGAGGTGTGTGACAAATGCGGAAGTGCCATGGTGGTCAAAAGCGGCCGTAACGGACAGTTTTTAGCCTGTAGCGCGTATCCAGAGTGCAAAAACACCAAAACGCTCAACCAAGAGACCAAATTTTCAACCGTTCCGTGCCCTGATTGTGGCGGAAAACTGCTGTGGAGACAATCCAGACGCGGTGCGTTCTGGGGATGTGAAGAGTACCCAAAATGCAAATTTATCTCCAAATTCGAACCAAGTGAACACAAATGTGAAGTTGAGGGATGCGGCGGGGCATTAGCACCACGTACCTATCGCAACAAAGAAGTATACGAATGTGTCAAATGTAAAAATCGAACTCCTAATGAAACCGCAGAGGCGAGTGAATAAGTGAAAATCGGTTTGTTGTCAGATACTCACAGCAAAAAAGGGCGGTCGCAGCGAGCTATTGACCATCTCAAAGCAAGTGGTGCCGAATTTTTGATTCATGCAGGAGACATCGTCAAACCTGAAATGCTAGAACAGCTTAAAACCAGCGGTCTACGCTATATAGCGGTCTATGGTAACAACGATGCCCCTTTGCATGAATACCACAACAAATACAATCTCGTACAAGAGCCTCATTATTTTAAACTCGCAAATACGGAGTTTAAACTGATGCATCTCCCCTTTTACATGAATGCTGATGCCGAGGTTGTTCTTTTCGGACACACCCATATCTTTGAATGTGATTTTAAAAATAAAACCCTCTTTCTCAATCCAGGGGAAACCTGTGCCAGAGATAAACCTTTTTCAACATGTGCAATGCTCGAGATTACCCAAAATACTTTTATCGTCACACAGTATTCAAGAGCCGTAGGTACAGAAGAGTTTAATGAACAACACTATACTTTTGAAAGATCCAAATAATGACCCAAAAAATATTCCTCTGCTCTATTTGTAACATCAACAGCGGAACGTGTAACGAAGATTGTAAATTTTGCTCCCAAAGTGTCAAGTACAAAGCAGATATAGAGCGTTACAAACAAAAACCGATCGATCAGATATTGAATGAAGCGCGCAAACTCGAATCACTCGGGGCATTGGGATTTTGTCTCGTAACAGCACAAAAAGGGCTCGATGATAAAACGCTTGAG
Organism: Campylobacterota bacterium; assembly: GCA_023379705.1. Taxonomy (GTDB): domain Bacteria; phylum Campylobacterota; class Campylobacteria; order Campylobacterales; family Sulfurimonadaceae; genus Sulfuricurvum. The sequence continues at coordinate 9,618 of JAMCPS010000138.1, read as the reverse complement.
TTTGTCTGCAATGTTGCCAGTACCCTCAAGCGCGAAGTACCTCGACTGCGCCTCATTGCTTGCAACGGTACGGCTTCAGTTGAGCAACTCACCGAACTTAAACACGCAGGTGTAGCCGCTTATAATCACAACCTAGAAACCAGCCGTGCATTTTACCCCTCAGTGTGCACTACCCATCCATGGGATGAGCGCTACGAAACGTGTGAGAATGTCAACAGCGTAGGACTCAAACTCATCAGCGGTGGTATTTTCGGAATGGGAGAAACGCAAGAGGATCGCCTCAGTATGCTGTACTCGCTCAAAGCCCTTAATCCCGTCTCCGTTCCGTTGAACTTTTATCACCATAACCCTGCACTTCCACTCAACCCCAGCCCTCTTAGTGTGGACGAATCTCTTGATCTTATCCGTCTTTCACGCTCCATTTTAGAAAAAGCTGATCGTATTATGATTGCCGGAGGACGAGAGATTACGTTCAAAGAACGACAGCACGAAATTTTTGAAGCAGGAGCGAACAGTATTGTTCTTGGAAATTATCTCACAACTGCCGGACGCGAAGCGCATACGGATCTGGAAATGCTTCAGAAACTGGGACTTAAAATCGCACTTACACCCGAAGACAAATAGTTTCTAATCTTGTGTTATAATGTTTCAAAAGGTACAAAAGGAGGTGTTGTGTGTCCCAATCGGTCCTACTTGGCATCGCCAGAGAATCCATTCAAGAAGTATTACAAGCTCAAGAATCCATTAATCGCGAGGAACTTCTCAAAAGCTACCCTCTCCTTTGCGAAATCGTGGCAACTCAAGTAACCCTATATCTCAACGGTAAATCTAGAGGTACATCCCTATCTGAACTCCCAGAGCATTCATTATTAGAAGACGTTATTCTTAATGCAAAACGTGCCGCTTTTCAAGACTCCAATTTTATTCCAATTTCAACCTCTGAGTATCTTCATACCTCTGTTGAACTCATTCTCTTTACCGCTGATGGCCCTATCAGCCATAGAGATGATCCTATACTCTCAGAGTAATTTATTCTACACACAATTAAATTTATGTTATGATTCTTTCATGTACTATGTTATCCAACGCCATCATAATGATCATCAAAAGCACTATTTCGCATACGTGGTAGCCAAATATATTTCTGCTAAAAATACGCAAAATATTATTTTCGAAATCACTCAAAATGGCATAACAAAACGGAAGTGGTCGCCCAAAAAAGATATTATTTTACTAACGGCCGATAAAGAACTGTTTCGCAGAACTATAGAACGGCTAGAAGCCATCAAAGAGCATCATCTCAAAAAAATTAATGCTGCACAAGAAGAACTCAATCAGGAACTAAACCACTTTCACGATATCCTGCAGAAAGAGTTTGAAATGATACGATTAGCTTCTCAAACTAATGTCTTACATTAAGTTAGTTTTCCTATTTATAGCGTTAAAATCAAATACATAATATAAAATAAAGGGTTCTCATGAACAAAATCGTTCTATCTGCATTACTTGCAGGCGCTGTAGTAAGTGCAAGTGATTACAACTATGAAATCAGTCCAATGGCTGGATATCTTTGGAATTCTACCTCCAACGAAACCAATCTTAACAACGATGGAGCAATGGGTGGCATTCAAAATCACGCCATTTACGGAATTGAAGCACAAATCAACAATGTCAGTGATTTGATCAAACCTGAGATCAGTGTTTTTTACGGTCGCGATCGCGCTACGGGTGCTGCTGACAAAACAGGTGTTTTAACAACCATGATCAATGGTGTTTATGAAATGAAGAACACCTCTGCTGTTACTCCATTTGCAAAAGCCGGTTTAGGCTATGAGTGGTACACAAATACACATCCAAGTGACTACAACGGTATGCTGTTGAACGCAGGCCTTGGTGCTAAAATGGATATCACCAAAGATGTCGCACTCAAACTTGAAGCATTGTATATGTACAAAATGAACAATAACGGTGTTGATGGTAGCAACGGTGAAGTTCATAACGTTGCTGCACTTGCAGGTTTGACATTCAAATTTGGAGCAAAAGCAGCCCCTGTTATCGCAGCCGTTGCCGCTCCTGTTGTTGCAGCGGTAGTAGCTGAACCAAAAAAACCTGAGCCGAAACCTGTCGTTGTTACTCCAGCTCCTGTGGAAAAAGTTTGCCCGGTTAACGTTGACAGTGATAAAGACGGCGTATTTGACCCTCAAGACAAATGTCCTGATACTCCTGCAGGTTTTAAAGTAGATGCTGAGGGTTGTCCACTTAAAGCAACCCTTCATTTGAACTTTGTTACCGATGGTCATGGTATTGATGCAGCTGGTGTTGCAAAAGTAAATGCATTTGCAGCATTTTTGAAAGACAGCCCTGCGTATAAAGCAAGCATCGTCGGACACACAGACAGTACCGCTTCAGATAAATACAATCAAAAATTGTCTGAAAAACGTGCTGAAATGGTTAAGACTATGCTGATTGATCAAGGTGTCGCAGCTGATCGTTTAACTGCTAGCGGTAAAGGTGAAACAATGCCGGTTGCGTCTAATAAAACAAAACAAGGTCGTGCAGAAAATCGCCGTATCGAAGTAGAATTAACACACTAAACCCACATATTTCCCGCAACAGCGGGAAATGCTTCTATCACTTCTTAACTTTTTCCCCAAATTTCGCCATAAACTTTTCAATCTTAGGTGCAATAACCGCATAACAATACCCTTGTGTAGGATGTTCGTTGTAATAGTTTTGATGATACGCTTCAGCTTCATAAAACTCAGGAGCAGAAGAAAGTTCCGTTACAATCGGATCACTCCAGTGAACTTGTGCCGCTTGCATTGACTCCAAGGCAATCTGTTTTTGAACCTCATCGTAATAATAGATAACCGAACGGTATTGGGTCCCTTTGTCTGCTCCTTGAGCATTTAGTGTCGTTGGATCGTGCAACGCCCAAAAAATCTCTAATATCTCACCGTAACTGATAATATCCGTATCATACGTAATTTCAATAACCTCAGCATGACCTGATGCACCGGTGCATACCTGCTCATAGCTCGGATTTTTACGTAACCCTCCGGCATATCCGCTGATAGCTGAGTAAACTCCATTTACACGATTATAGACCGCTTCAATACACCAAAAACATCCACCGCCCAAAAGCGCTTTTTCAAATGTTGCCATAACAACCCCTTAATATCAAAATTGCGTAACAATACCGTAATCATCCTCGCCTATACTTTTAAAAATTGAAGAAGGAGGAAACAATCATGGAAAAAATAAGTTCATTGGAAAAAATGATGCTTAAAAAACTGCGTAACTCAAAACGTGCGTCATGGATGGTTGGCTAAACCGCCCGAATATTCTCTTTCATTTACCCCACCGGTATGACTTAACCGTATCTCAAAACACGCACCATTTGCAGTATTATAAATATTTAATTTCCCTAAACAATGTTTTTCAATGATCATTTTTGCCATATATAAACCGATACCAGTCCCTTGTGACTCAAATTTGGTTGTAAAATAAGGATCAAAAATTTTATCTACAATATGATGAGGAACCCCTCCGCCGGAATCTTCTATTGAAATTGTACAGTGATGTTTATCATTAATGCAGGTTACCGTTATTTGACGTTTTTTACTTTTGGTATATTCTATTGCTTCACGTGCATTGTTCACGATGTTAATCAATACTTGTTTTAACTCATTGTGATAGACCAAAATCTCAACCATCGGATCAATCTTCTTAATCAAAACAATTTTTTTACTTGCCAGCAATGGTCCTAGCAAAGTTTCTACTTCAGTAATCAAATGATGCACATTCACTTTGGTTTGAAGGCGGTCTTGTTTAAAAAAATTTCTGAAATCATCTATTGTTTGCGACATATAGTCGATTTGCTGTTCAACTATCTCAATGACTTTACTCATATCATTATGATTTCCAAGACTCATATTAATATTCAAGCGGGTCATCGACAATCCCAAAATATTGAGCGGTTGACGCCACTGATGCGCAATTGATTCTACCATCGAACCTATCTCGGCCATTTTAGCTTGATGCATCAAAATCTTTTCTTGCGTACGATTTTTTTCAACCGCTTTAGTAATTTCCTCTTGAAGCCGCTGATTAAAGGTTTCCAATTCAGCTGTACGCACACGAACCAGCCCATCAAGCCGTCGGTACTTGTACATCAATCCTGCCATAACCACAATGGCAACTACTCCAGCAAGAAGCCAAAAATCAGTTTCGCTTTTATCATACAATGCTACCGCTTCTTGCGCACACACATACTGGACCAAAATAATAAACCAAAGAAATGCTTTTTTCATAACTTAGAGTGTAGCAAAACAATTATATTGACTCCCTTATGCCTCTTTGGGTTGTGATACGATAAAATCGCGACCATATTACCTTAAGGTCCTATCATGTCCGTCAAAAAACAGCTTCTTGAAATCATTTCCCGTCGTCCCCTCATCATCGATGGCGCCATGGGAACACAGCTCCAAGAACGTGATGCGATGATACCAAAGAGTGCTTGGGAAGGCAACGAAGGGTGTAATGAACTTCTCAACGTTACCGCACCTAACGTCATGAGCGATATATTTCACGCTTATCTCACTGCGGGAGCTGATTTGCTTACCACCAACACCTTTGGTGCTTTTAACTGGGTTTTGGATGAGTACCAAATCGGTCATAGAGCCTATGAACTTGCCCGTGCAGGAGCGCAAGTATGTAAAGACGAATGCGATAAATTTTCCACTCCTGATCATCCCCGTTTTGTCCTAGCCTCAATAGGACCCGGAACCAAGCTTCCCTCACTGGGGCATATCCATTACGATGAGATGCTCGCTGGTTATACTGAATGTTGTTTGGGACTCATTGATGGTGGTGCGGATATCTTCTTACTCGAAACGTGTCAAGATCCGCTGCAAATCAAAGCGGCACTGCATGCCTGCCAAGCTGCCAACTTTGAACGTAATACGGATTTACCTATCATGGTTTCTGTCACGATTGAACTGGCAGGCTCGATGCTCATCGGAACAGACGCGCAAACCATCGCTACCATCATGGAACCCTTCGATATTCTCAGCCTTGGATTCAACTGCGGAACAGGTCCTGAACAATACGGCAAACACGTCAAAACCCTCTCTCAAGTGTGGGGAAAACCGATCTCGGTTCATGCCAATGCGGGACTACCTCAAAATCGCGGCGGGTACTCCTACTATCCGATGGGACCCGATGAATTTGCGCAACGTCAGCATGACTTTTTAGCCTATGATGGGGTTAGTTTCTTGGGCGGATGTTGCGGAACTACTCCTCAGCATATCCGTGCCCTCGTAGATAAAGTTTCCACCATCGTTCCTAAAAAACCAAGCGGAAGCCAAGTCCCCTCGATTGCTTCGTTGTTTAACACAGTCGAACTCATCCAGCAGCCAGCTCCCCTACTCATAGGAGAACGCTCCAACTCTACAGGCTCCAAAGCATTTCGTGAGCTCATCATCGCCAGTGACTACGAAGGGACACTTAGCGTCGGACAAGCCCAAGTTCGCGATGGAGCGCACTGTCTGGATGTCAATGTCGAGTTTGCAGGTCGGGATGGAGCAGTCGATATGGCTGCCGTCATGAAGTTGTACAACCAAAAAATACCGCTTCCTTTAATGCCCGATGCCACACGCGTCAACACAATGGAAGAAGCACTCAAATGCATCGGCGGCAAACCCATCATCAACTCCGTCAATCTCGAAGACGGAGAAGAACGACTCGATGCAATCTGTCGGCTCGCCAAAAAGTTCGGGACGGCATTGGTGTGTCTGGTTATTGATGAGAAAGGGATGGCAAAAACCACTGAAGACAAAATGCGTATTGCCAGTCGCATCTATGATCTGTGTGTCAACCGACACGGAATCGACCCACGTAATTTGATGTTTGATATGCTCACGTTTACTGTTGGGAGTGGTGATGTGGAGTATCGTGATGCAGCAATCCAAACCCTAGAGGCCATCCGTCAACTGCATGCCAAATATCCTGAGGTCGGCTCGACGCTGGGGCTTTCCAATATCTCTTTTGGTCTTAGTGCCAGCTCACGCGTTTATCTCAACAGTGTCTTTTTACACCACTGTATCGCCGCCGGTATGACTTCGGTCATCATCAATGTCAAACACATCGTCCCGCTCTCCAAAATGTCTGATAAAGAGAAAGAGCTGTGCGAAGAGCTGTTGTTTACCCCTAACGACCAATCGCTGTTTAACTTTATCAACCACTTTAGCGACGTCACGATTGACAATAGCAAAAATGACGAAGAGTATGAAGCACTCAATGATGAAGAGAAAATAGCCAAACTTCTCATTGATGGCGATAAAGAGCGGATGATTCCCTTGGTAGACAAAGTACGATTGGAGATTAATCCTGACCGTATCGTCAATGAAATCCTCATTGACGCGATGAAAGTAGTAGGCGAGCTGTTTGGAAGCGGGAAAATGCAATTGCCGTTTGTACTGCAAAGTGCTGAAACGATGAAAACCACCGTCGATTACCTCAATCCCTATCTCACCAAACAAGAAAAAGATACCGATACGACTCTGGTCATCGGAACCGTCAAAGGGGATGTCCATGATGTAGGTAAAAATCTCGTAGACATCATCCTCTCTAACAATGGGTTCAAAGTCATCAATGTTGGGATCAAGACCGAGCTGGATGAATATCTGGACGTGATGAAGAGCAATTCTATACACGCCATTGGGATGTCAGGGCTGTTAGTCAAATCGACCCAAGTGATGAAAGACAATCTCGAAACCATGACCTCCATGGGAATAACCATCCCTGTATTACTGGGCGGTGCAGCCCTCACTCGCAGCTTTGTCGATGATTTTTGCCGACCGATTTACAAGGGTCCGATCTTTTATTGTCGCGATGCCTTTGATGGGGTCATTGCCATGACCCGTATCGAGAAATACAATGAAAACCCTGATGTTGGTTTGGATACCCGTTTGGGTGGGGACATGATCGAGCGTGAGACCAAAGAGGTAAAAGAGGTCATTATTCCCCCATTTTCGCAACTCAAAATGCCATCACGTGAGGTCAAAATCCCTACGCCTCCGTTTTGGGGCCGTCGAGTGTTACGCAAAGAACAGCTTGATTTTGACATGGTATGCGAATGGGTTAACAAACGAAGTTTGTTCAAAATGCACTGGGGATACAAACGTGCAGGAATGCCCGTAGAGGAATATAAAAAACTCATGGAGACCAAAGTCTATCCGGCCTACGAGCGGATTAAACGAGAGATTGTCAAACGTGGATTGTTTGATCCAACGGTGATCTATGGCTATTACCCTGTCCGCAGTAATGACAGAGAGTTATTGATATTTGATGAGAGCTGTGGATGGAATGTGGATGAAAATGCCAACCGCATGCCGCTGGATGATGTTCTTGGCAACGCTAAATATGTTTTTGATTTTCCGCGCCAACGCAAAAACCCGCACCGTGCCCTCAGCGACTTTTTCACCCACACCCGTGATGATGTGCTACCACTAACGTGTGTTAGTGTCGGAGATAAATTCAGCGCCTATGAGCAAGAACTGTACGCTAACAATGAATACCTTGAGTATAACATGGTCCATGGATTTGGCGTGGAGCTTGCAGAAGCGCTTGCCGAAGTGGCACACAAACAAATCCGCTTGGATTTGGGAATCGTTAGTGAGGATGAGGGGAACAGCTTGCGTGATGTGCGAATGAACCGATACGCTGGAGCGCGTTACAGTTTTGGTTATCCGGCATGCCCCGATTTGGAACAAAGCCGTATTATTTTCGATTTGTTACGTCCCGAGGAGTTTGGCATCGTCCTCTCAGAGACCTTTCAAATCCATCCTGAACAAAGCACGACAGCGCTTGTGGTTCATCACAAAGAAGCGACGTACTACAGCGTCTAGGGAATTTATTTTCCCCACACCTTCTCCATCCACTCACCCATCTTAGCCTCATAACCGCTGTTTTTGTATTCCACAAACTTCAACGGTTTTGAGAGATATTGCTGCTGTACCCATCCCCCAAAATCATGTGGATATAGGTAGTTTGAACCTCGCGGACGTATTGCATCGGGAATTTCTAAAATCACCCCGTTTTGAACCGCTTCGAGTGCTGAATTAATCGCCGTGTACGCCGTATTGGACTTTGGTGAAGCACACAGATAGATCACTGCCTGCGCCAAAATAATCCGTGATTCGGGATATCCGATTTGTTTGACACTCAGCATAGCAGAAGTACACAAGGTGAGCGCTTGCGGATTGGCATTGCCCACATCTTCGCTAGAGAGTATCACCAAACGTCGTGCGATAAACTCAGGAGGTTCGCCCCCCTCGATCAATCGTGCCAGATAATAGATTGCCGCATCCGCATCGCTTCCTCGGATACTTTTAATAAGCGCAGAAGCCAAATCGTAATGAACCCCCGCTTCCGAACTCCCTTGAGCTTGTGCAGTCGGACGTAATGATTTAAGCAATTCTAGTGTTATAGGCTTATTTAAGGCACTTGCTACTTCCAAGAGTTTTAGCATAGCGCGGGCATCTCCCCCTGAACTTGCAATCAAATATTCTTTTGCCTCATCCTCCATCGCAATATCGGTGCGCCCTAACAAATTTTCTAACGACTTAACACCAATCGTTTTAAGTTCAAACAACAGTGATCGTGACCGCATTGCCGCAGTAAGGCTAAAATAGGGGTTCTCGGTCGATGCACCGATAACTAACACGCTGTTTTGTTCCATAACCGGCAATAACACCTCTTGCTGATTTTTAGCCAGCCGATGTACTTCGTCGATAAAAATAAGCGGTTTGGTAAGGGCATTTTCATATTGATTGAAGATTTTACGCAGTTCTTCTATTTTGAGCGAGGTGGCATTAAATTCATAAAAAGGGAGATCCATCACAGAGGCGATGATACGCGCCAAGGTAGTCTTACCGCAACCGGGAGGTCCGTAAAAAAAAGAGTGGGTGAGATTACCGCTCTCACACAGACAGCGTAAAGGAGCATCGAATGAGCAGAGGTGCTCTTGCCCCACTACTTCATCAAAGGTTTTAGGACGAAGTAAATAGGTAAAATTGGCCACAATTAACCTGCAATGACCTTGACCATAACTTCACGTGTTTGGCGCGGTCCGTCAAATTCGCCGAAAAACACCCCTTGCCATTTTCCAAAAATAGGACGTCCATCGACCACAGGGATACTGACCGAGGCCCCCATGCGAGAGGCTTTGAGATGTGCCGCTGCATTGTCGCCTACATGTAAATATGTCTCTTCATTTGGGATAACACGGCTAAGGGAAAGCAAAAGATCACGACGCAGATTGTGATCCACATTCTCAAATAAAAAGACACTTCCTGTCGTATGGGGAGTAAAGACCACACATATCCCCTGCTTTACTCCTGATTTAATCACCGCTTCTTTAACCTCTGCGGTAATGTCCATCAACTGTGTTTTATGACTGGTTGGAAACTTGAGTGTTTTCATTTCTTTTTACTCCCCATTGCGTATTTTTTGGCCGGATTGTATTTATTGGTTCCGAAACTATCGGTCATAGCGTTTGCTTTGGAGGATTTCTCTTTGTCTTTGATAAACGTTCTTTTCACAGGCTTTGCTTTC
>JAMCPS010000137.1:411-3112 GCA_023379705.1 Campylobacterota bacterium | reverse complement strand
ATTTATTAAAAGTCTGGTAATAGCTGCACGACAGCAGCTCTTATCACACTCTGTGACGAGTTTTTTTGCTTTTTTATACGGGAGAGAGGTTTCTTGGAATATTTTAATCGCTTCTGCAACCGTTTTGCCGCCGCATTCACATATTTCAAATCCCAGTACTTCTTCTTTGGTAGGCATAACAGCCTCCTTTACAGAGAATGCTCTGCCTTATAGCTGTTTGCTTTTTCAACAGCTGTGTAGAGTTTTTCAGCCAGTTCCGGCATCTTGACATGATTGGTCCAAACCGTGTCCTCAACAATATCATGTATCTCTGATGCGATTTCGATTGCTAAACGTTTGAGTTTTGCCAACTCTTTTTTATGATCAACTTCGGTCATTTTTTATCCTTTTTATTTTTATGCCGCACAAATCTCGATTGAGCGGGCTTGATCTTTGCCCAGTGCAATGAGTCTTTGTCCTATTTGTATCTGCACACTGCTTTTAAACCATCCGTATCTTTTGACATACAAGGTAGCATGTGGATAAACACCCATAGCCCAAAGATGCTCTTTGAGACTATCACAGAGGTTAACCGAAATGATTCTGCATTTTTTATTCTCACTGCTCTCTAATAAATTCATGATTTTTCCTTATAATGAAAAAGCGTAGATGTTTTCAAATTTCACGTTACGATCTGCACCGTACACCATGTGTAAAAACGTCCCTTTTTTCTGAAAATGGTATTGTTCGTATAAATCAACCGCTTGCGCATTTCCCATAGGAACATCAGCAAGAACTTTTTTAAGACCTCTAAAATACAGGACTCCCTGTAGCATTTTTTCTGCTTCGTCTTCATGTCCTGCTTTACACTGCCATGGCCCCAAATAAACTCCACGTGCGTTTATAACGCTTGAGTGTTGAAATGAGTTTGGAAGCGCAAACTTCAGGGAGCTGTTTCGTTCCATCTCATCGAGCATAAAATCCATACGGTTTTCACCGAAAGTTTCCAGATCGATTTTTCGAATGATGGCGTCAAAGTTTCCGCTGTCTAGTTCTTTTGCCTGAGCGTTGGTAAAACTAAAAGGAGGTACTTTTCCGACATTAAGAAAGCGCCCTACTTCCATAACAGAGACAAAACCCCTTTCTTCAAAAAAACTTTTGAGCTGAGGATTTGCGTGCAAATAGATAGAAGGGTATTCATTTTGAAGCACGCCAAAAAGTGTAGTGAACAGACGTTTACCGATACCCTGTTTTTGATGCGAGGGCTTAACCATAAAATATTTAATCATGGCGGATACTTCATATTCAATGGCTAAAACAGCACCTACCAGGACACCATCATCATATGCGCCGTAACACAAATGCGGTGAATGCATCATCGTCAGTTTGACATGATAACCGTCTACCAACCAACCGGTCTCTTCCGCGATTTTAAGAAGATCGGGAACATCGACAAACTTTAGCCATCCTATATACATGCTGCATCCTGATAGAGTGATTTGAGTTCATACGATTCCAGTACCCGCTTGCGCGATGTTACTATCTCCCTGATTTTAGGCAGTAAATCACTCAAAATTCCATTGTCAGCCATGATCCCCATTCTGTTAAGGTGGTATCGGATGGTCGCACTGCCGGAGTGTTTACCGATCGGATAGGAACTTTGCAATCCTACCTCATGCGCTTGATACGGTTCATAGGCATGGGAATCTTTCATCATACCATCCGCATGTATGCCGCTCTCGTGGGCGAATATGCGTTCACCCACGATAGGGGCATTGGTAGCGAGTGTCATATCTGCGGCATGTGCGACGGTTTGAACTAAATTACGGATCAAAACAGGATCAATTGAGCGAGCCTCACCGTACAGATGTTTCAATGCCATGAGAATCTGTTCAAATGAAGCGTTTCCGGCTCTCTCACCTAGTCCCATTACCGTAGTGTTCATACTGATGGCACCTGCATCAATTCCGCTAAGAGCATTTGCGTTTGCAAGTCCAAAGTCGTTATGGGTATGCATTTCAATCGGGAGGAGATTTAAATCCGTAAGCGACTTGATTTCATTATAGGTTTGTGTAGGTGTCATAATCCCTACCGTATCACAATAGCGAAAACGGTGTGCTCCGCACTCACTTGAGAGTTCCATGACATCACGGATAAACTCATGACTGCCGCGTGAACTGTCTTCCCCTCCAATGCAGATAAAAAGACCTTCTTTGCTAGCTGCACTGACAACCCGTTCGAGTTCACTAAGGACTTTGAGTTTGCTGCCGCCAAATTTGACACCGATCAATAGGTCCGATACAGGGATGGAGAGGTCAACGGCTTGGATACCACAGGACAACGATGCATCAAGATCATCCATCTTCATCCGATTCCATGTCATCATACGCGTTCTCAACCCAAGCGATAAAAGTGTTTTAATATCATCACGCTCTTTGACACCCATACATGCAATACCGATTTCGAGTTCATCGGTTCCGCATGCATCCAGCAATGTGGCTATGCGAATTTTTTCCTCGGTATTGAATGCGACGTAAGCTGCTTGTTCTCCGTCGCGTAATGTGGTGTCGTTTATGAGTGCCATGACAGATTCCTTAATTCACTTCCGCGTTTTCATCCATACCGAAATATTTTCGTGATGCTTTGAGTACGGAAATCTCGATCGGTTCATACGCATAACTTTGATCTGCATCGTTGTCCTGTGGTATCCAAGCCGTTGACC
>JAMCPS010000137.1:0-401 GCA_023379705.1 Campylobacterota bacterium | reverse complement strand
TCGTCTTGAGGACATCCTCCGATTTTTGCGGTTAGAACAAGCTGTACGTCTTTGAGTTTTTCCAAGATCGGAGCAAGCGGATTTGTTCCATCAGGTCCTGCACAATATTCTACATCTACCTTACGATGATGGATAAATCGAATCCCTTTATCACCTGCTTCATAGATAAGAAACTCTTTGACACTTCCAAAGTGCATGTTAATCATACCTTCACCCGCGGTTGTTACTGCTACAAGGATAGTCACACCGTTGGAACTGAGTTCTTCTTTCTCTTTACGGACACGGTCGTTTGCACGATCAAGGAAAAATCGGAATTCTTCGATCTTGGCTTGCGCTGCTTGACGCGCTTCTATATCGTATTTGATTTGCAGTTCGTCAAAACTAAGTCCAGAGAAGGTATC
>JAMCPS010000136.1 GCA_023379705.1 Campylobacterota bacterium | reverse complement strand
TAAAAAAATCTTTTTTTTTGTTACAATCAATCATAAAGAAGGTTGACGAAATGGAGAGCTTAAAATGTCTGCTATAAATCATTTTTTTCCGGCTATTCAAGAATGTATTGAAAAGTTTTGTATTAACATTGACCACTACAGTGGCATAGATTTACACCATCATCTTTATACCGATGCGATCGCTGAACATAAAAAGCTTTTTTCAGCACTTCTTTTTTCTACGACCCAAACAGAGATACAAGACAGTGTCAATGCTATGATTACCCATACCATCGAGAATGAAATTCCCTATCTCTTTGTTTACGGTGAGCTTATTACCGTAACACGGCAGCTCCTTGGAAATCTTATAAAAGAGGGGAATTTTGACGATCTCGCCATGATTGATGCCCATTTTTCAATCCACGAAAACATCATTGAAAAGCTTTATTTAACGAGCTATCTGGATAAGCTTCGCCAAAAATATACCTTTCGTCTCTCACGCATCGCTGATCTTTTTGATAAAAAGCTAATGATTCACTATGAAAATCATTTGATATGGATGCTCAAACTCATCGATTTTATTCAATTTGACGATGAGCATCAACATCCTGAACTGCGCCATACCCATTGTGATTTTGGTAAATGGCTGCATACGACAACCTTTACCTATCTTATTTCAACCTCTCATTTTAAAGTAATTGAAAATCTACATGCCAACTTACATGACTTAGCCGCCAATCTTGTCAACTATCTCCAAAAACCGGACATACAGACAGCAACCCTGATTCACTTCATGCAGCGCATCGACTATACTTCTTTGGAAATCGGTAATGAAATCGCCATTCTCAATGAGATAGAAGTGAGTTCAAAAGATCCGCTCACTGATCTTCTTTCCCGCCGCCTCTTAAATAAAATATTGACCAACCAACTTGAAATCACTCAAGCAACGGGTCAAGACCTTGCCCTTATAATGTGCGATCTGGATTATTCTAAACTTATCAATGATACCTATGGCCATCTTGCTGGAGATGCGGTATTGCAAAATTTTGCCAATTTACTGCGTAAAACATTTCGCCAGTCCGACTACCTTTTCCGTTTTGGAGGAGAAGAATTTCTGATTGTTCTTCCCGCAACGAATGAAAGCTCTGCCTTCTCATTAGGAACCGCACTTTGCAATGCCGCAAGAACACAAGAAGTCTTTCATGACAACAACATCCTTCACTATACCATCAGCGTAGGTGTTTACGCAATTTCACACGACCCGGAACGCCCCATTACCGAAGACAGTATCAATCGGCATCTTGCATCCGCAGACACCAAAATGTATACGGCTAAAGCTCACGGTCGCGATCGTGTAGAATAGCTTAACGTTAACTAACATATAACATTAATAAAGAAATTATTTTTAACGCTATACAATATCAGTAAATTATTTATAGGATATTGCCCGTTCCCATGAGTTCCTGCATATTTATCACTTTTTTTGTCAGGATAACTGCTTCGCGAACCATTGATTCGTGCTTTAACCAAATCCTTTGATAACGCTGGCTATTTCCCTTATCTGTATTGCTATGGCAGGATGGATCATCTATTTAATCAAACGCACTAGCCCTGACAATAATCGGTACCATGCTCTTTTTCAATCTTCTCCTTCAGCACTCATTGAAATCGATGATCAATTAAATATCGTGGGATGGAACCTTAGTGCGCAAACTACCTTCGGATGGAAAGAGTCCGAAACAATAGGTCAACCTCTTATTGACTTGATTGTTCCTCTAAAAGATCGAGGACATGTCTATTCCGCTTTGCAACAAGCGCTGAAAACGGGGAAAAGTGACTCAAAAAACTTCAACCTTACAAAAGGAAAAAAAGAAATATTTTGTGAATGGCATAACAGCCGAATTGATCATGAACATCCTGGGATACTTTGTACTGCACGAGATATTACCGAAATCACCTCTCATGTATCCACTCTGACCCATCAAGCATGCCACGATCCCCTCACTGGTGTGACTAACCGTGCGGTTATGGACGATCGGCTTCATCACGCCATTGATCGTGCGCAGCGTGCCGGTTCCAAAATCGCCCTGTATTTTATTGATCTTAATGATTTTAAACTTATAAATGATCAGTATGGACATGAAGCCGGTGACAAAATACTCATAGGAATTGCATCTTCCCTACGTGCTTGCTTACGCAACAGTGATACCATCAGCCGTTTTGGAGGAGATGAATTTATCATCATTATTGAAGACATCGAAGGAGAAGAACATATTAAGTCTGTCCTTACCGCAATTGAATTTGCCATTTCAGAACCGATAGTTTTAGATAATGAAACTTCCCTGGCAACCAAGGCAAGCATTGGTATGGCTATTTACCCCGATGATGCCACCGATGCCGATGCTCTTATTAAAGCTGCTGATATTGCTATGTATCTCCAAAAAAAACAAAAAATAAAAAAACCACGGATTAAATCCGCTTCTCGAAAAAAGGCTACTGCTTCTCTAGAACTCCCGCTGTACTCTGATACATCTCCTGTGTAATGTCACTTTTGTTATAATCATCCGTTTAGATAGACAAGGAATTATTTATGAATGTTCGATATGCATGGCTTATCTCTTTTACAACGCTCTTAAGTGGCAATCCTGAGTGCTTTCAACAGGGGTACCCTGATGTGATACAATCTGCGAATGAAACATCAATCGTCTTAAAGCAGGGTGCCATTTTCCCCTACCGCACCTCATCTCCTAAAACATCATGGGATGAAAAAATTAACAATGCTGATTTAAAAACACAACTTTCACAGCAGTATGATTCAGGCGGAATTGATACGCCTCCCTCCTATCTTTTTGATCCGGGGCGTTTGCGCTATCAGCCTTTTTTTCAAGCATTGTATGGAAAAGATAAAAAAGAGATCGAGGCAAATCTCGTCACCATCATCTGGCCAACGCTTAAAGGAAATACAAAATTACGCGTCAATCGTACAGCAGGGGTAGACAAAAAATTGTATGCCATAGGCCAAGAGATTGCAAAACTTCCTAAAAGTGATCGCATCTGGGCAGAGGGAGCATCCACCTATGAATACCGGGTTATCAAAGATACCGATCGCCTTTCTATGCACAGCTTTGGCATTGCCATTGATTTAGCTCCTACAAAAACCCAGTATTGGAAGGGAGAAGCTGCCAGTGAAACCGCTAAAATCGGCTACAAAAACACCATGCCGCTCTCCATTGTCCGTATTTTTGAAAAGCATGGATTTATATGGGGAGGGCGATGGTATCATTACGATACGATGCACTTTGAATACCGCCCTGAGCTGTTAGCCCCTTCGTGTGCTCTCGCCCATAACTAGGCTAAAAAATCAATCACTTTTTCCACTGGGCGTCCGATGATCGCCTGATTTCCCCGAATCAAAATCGGACGTTCGATGAGCTTGGGATATTGTACCAACGCATCAATGAGCTTAGCCTCATCCTCTACTTTAGCCAATCCAAGCTCCTTATAGATATCCTCTTTTGTCCGCATGAGTGCTCTTGCCCCAATACCAAGCTTACCCAAAAGCGCTACAATTTCTTCCCTCGACGGAGATGTTTCGAGATATTTCACTACTTCCATCTCCTCATTTTTTTCACTTAACAACGCGAGTGCTTCGCGTGATTTTGAACATTTTGGATTGTGCCATATAGTTGTCATTCTTCACCCTTTTTTGACAACATTATAACTTTTTCAGACCTACTAAGAAGCACTATGCTATAATCGCGCTATTATTTAACTACTTTTGAAGGCATTGATTATGGGACAAACCATCACTGAAAAAATATTTTCACAACACGTCGGAAGAGCTGTACATGCAGGTGAAATCATACGGTGTCCGATAGACATGGTCATTGGAAATGATATTACAACTCCTATTTCAATCAAAGCATTCGAGGAGTCCGGCGCAAAAGCACTGGCGAATCCTGATGGTTTTTCTCTTGTTTTGGATCATTTCATCCCTGCCAAAGACATAGCTTCCGCGAACCAAGCTCGAATCAGCCGTGATTTTGCCAAAAAACATGCTCTTAAAAACTTTTTTGATGAAAAAGACATGGGAATCGAACACGCACTTTTGCCTGAAAAAGGACTTGTCGTTCCGGGTGATGTGATCATTGGTGCCGATTCGCATACCTGTACTCACGGTGCATTGGGTGCATTCTCTACGGAA
>JAMCPS010000135.1 GCA_023379705.1 Campylobacterota bacterium | reverse complement strand
CCAATCTGAAAAAGCGTCCGGCTGATGATTCCAATGCCATCGGATGCGCAATTTTCAAAACTTCATTTAAGGGCATATCCATACACGCGACATAGATAATCTCACCATGCTCATCAAAAATAGGCTGTGAAGCCGTTACGGTCAGATCATCGGTAATCAGCGAAGGATAAGGATCCGTAATCGTACAGCGTTGCTCATGCATCGCACGATAATAATACGCACGAGTAGAACGACTCTTGCCATCATCTTCTATTTTTTTACCATTTTTAAGATACGTGGCACCTACTTGATTCCCTTTGGCATCAAGCAGATACATCGCTTCAACACCTTGCAAATCGCCTCGGATTTTAAGCATACGCGCCATAATCGACTCAACGGAAACGGACGGAAGATGATTAGGAAGATTTTTATGAAAGAGATAGCAAAAATAAGCCCTTGCCTTTGGGCGAATTTCAGCATATTGCTGTATATCTTGAATGACCATCGCTTTCAACCTTGCTCATATATCTAAATTAAAAAATTGTAGCTTGTTTGCGCTATAGTTACGCTTATGAATAGATCTATTTCCCGTATTGCTATTGTTCGGCTTAGCGCACTTGGCGACATCGTCAATACCGCGGTAGTGTTGCAAATTATTCACAGCCACTATCCCGATGCTGCTATCGATTGGTTTGTTGAAGAAGCCTTCTCCCCTATTTTAATCGGGCATCCGTTACTCAATGAAGTGATCCCGATTCCTCTCAAAAGAATTAAAAAGCAGAAGAATCTGTCACTGCTACGTACTACCATTCGCGCACTGCGATCACGTGAAAAATACGATCGTATCATTGATGCACAAGGGCTTTTAAAATCGGCCATAGTAACTGCATTTTTACGCGGGCCCGTACATGGTTTTGATCGTCACAGTGCCAGAGAGGGGATTGCTTCTTGGTTTTATAGCACGACTTCTTCCATTGCCTACGACGTCAATGTCATTAAACGAAACGTCATGGTAATCACGCAAGCGCTCAATATCCCCTACTCAGATGCGCTGATAGAACAAAAGCTTCCTGTGTTTGCGCACACTCCATCCACCGATAACGAGAAAAAAATCGCACTGGTTATCGGTGCATCATGGCCTAGCAAATGCTATCCCAAAGAACACTTTGCCGCCTTGTGTGCTTTACTTCCCTATCCTTGTCATCTTATTTGGGGAAGCCCGTCGGAGTATCAAGATGCCCTATGGATAGCGCAACACTGCACAAATGCGCTCATTACAGAGAAGATGTCCCTTCCGCAGCTCGTTGACTTTATCGCCGGCTGTACGCTTACCATAGGCAATGATACAGGCCCCACACATATGGCGTGGGCGATGAACCGTCCCTCTATCACCTTGTTTGGACCGACAAACGAGAGGATGATCTATCCAACTTCGATCAATCTCGCAATAAAATCTCCTTCCGTTGTCGATATTTATCACATCAACCGCAATGATTTTTCCATCAATGAAATTTTCCCTGAAGAGATTGCCAAAAAAGCATTGGAATTGCTATGCTAGGGTTTCGTTTTTTTCTACTGTTTGAATGGCTGGTCATGAAGCTATCACGCAGCATGCGAAAAAAACTTTTTTTTACTCTCGCCTCTGTAGCACATAAACTGGCAGTAAAACGCAATCGTATCATTCAGGCAAATCTCAATTTTGCCTTTGGCGACGACTTGAAAGTAGATGACAAAAAAGAAATTGAACACTATTGCTATCGAAACTTAGCCCTAAATTTGCTGCAAGTCATGGAGAATAGACGAAACTGTGCTGACGATTTAGCAAAGCATATCAGGTTTGAAAACAGAGAGATGGTAGATTTGTATCTGAGTCAAAACCGTCCCATTATTTTTATCTCTGCCCATCATGGAAATTGGGAAATCGGTGCGGCTTCACTGGCGGCTTTAATCACTCCCATCACCTCAATTTACAAAGGGCTGGACAATGATGCCTTTAACCCTTATCTTTTAGAAGCCCGAACACGTCACCGTCTCAATCTTGTTGAAAAGAACGGAGCAATTAAACATCTGGCACGTGCTTTGAAAAACGGACAATGCGTTTCTCTCTTGATCGATCAGTCCAGTAATGCGAAGTCAGGGGTGAAAGTGAACTTTTTCAATCATCCGACCTACCATACCGCAGCTGCGGCACAACTCTCACGCAAATACGATGCACCAATTATTGCTTTGTACATTGATACCGATGATGAAGAGAACTATGTCATTCGCTTTGAACAACCTATTGAAGTAGCAGGAGATGATGAAGCCTCCATTTTGGACGCAACACAACGCCAAGTGGATGATTTGGAGAAAGTGATCCGTGCGCATCCAAAATTTTGGTTTTGGTGCCACAAACGATGGAAAAGTGAATTTAACGAAATTTACGCAGGATAAGCCGATTTTAGCGCATCGTACAATTGTGTCGGTGTCATATCAGGGTTTTTGTCCCAAGCACGCTTCATAACCACATTGTCCTCTTCCCCATTCCAGACTTTGATATAGCTTCCTTCTTTGTAACCGTGATCTTGGCGGAATTGATTAAGGATATTTTTGCCCACATACAAACGGTAAAGCTGCGTTGCATTCAACGCGCCCAAATGTGCCAGTTCAAAAAACT
Source organism: Campylobacterota bacterium (assembly GCA_023379705.1). GTDB lineage: Bacteria > Campylobacterota > Campylobacteria > Campylobacterales > Sulfurimonadaceae > Sulfuricurvum. The sequence continues at coordinate 826 of JAMCPS010000135.1, read as the reverse complement.
CTTCAATCACTGCCCCGATCATTTCAGGAGAGACGGGGATCAAAGAGAGACGCATGACGTTTTCGATACGGAACATCAAAAGCTCATCGTTGCCAAAACTCAAATCCGTATCCTGATTGATTTTTTGGTACTCAGGGGTTTGCGCGATTCTCTCAACCAGTTGCTCAATCGTTTCCGATCCCGTTTTGTGCGCAAATTCCAATACCAAACTCATCACAAAGTGCCACACATCAACGATTTCGATTTGCAAGTTGGCATAGTCAGTTTCTTGAGCAATGGCTTTCCAATGCTTCCAACCAAAGGAATCGATCATTTCGGCAGATTCCATCGTGATACAACGACGCCAATTGATTTTTTTGCCGTTTTTCGTTATTCCGTTTTCCCACCCTTTTCCATTGGTAGAATCATTGAGCTGCTGCTGAAGTTCAAACATACATAACAATTTATTCATAAATATCCTTTTCAAAGTGTAAAATTATAGGTAAAATTCCCTATGCAAAAAATCAATTGTCACCGATGTACTTATTATTTTGTCACGTGGGAACCCCATCAGCCCCATGGATGCAAGGCATACGGGTTTAAAAGCAAATTTATCCCTTCTCAAGTCGTCTTGAGTTCCAGTGGAAAACCATGCAGTTTTTTTAGCTCTAAATTTCCCGATTCCAAATAAGCTTTTTTCCAAATCCCAACGTATTATCCGTCATTTTTATCCCGTCAAGCTCTATTTTCCATAATGTCGGGTTCATAACTCTTGCATACGGAAATCTATCCAGATAAAGGATACGTTCTTTCTCATCTACGACAGGGCTTATTGTTCCCGTAAACT
>JAMCPS010000134.1 GCA_023379705.1 Campylobacterota bacterium | reverse complement strand
ACACGAATACGACGAACCCCTCGTATCATCGACATTTTTTTCATCAGCTCGGCGATGTTTTTCCCCTCACCTTGACCGTAGCTTCCTACGTTTGTCCCCGTGAGAACAAATTCGCCAAAACCGTTAGTTGCTAAACGATAGACCTGTTCTAAAATTTTTGTTTCATCCATATTACGTGAATCACCGCGCACAAAGGGGATAATACAATAACTGCAGCGAAAGTTGCATCCCTCTTGTATTTTAATAAACGCTCTGGATTTTCCGATAAATTCATCAACAATGGAATCATCAATGTAATTTAGATCACCAATTTCATAAAAACGGCTCTCCTGTGACAGAAGCGTATTGATTTTCATTTTTTCAGATTGACCAAAGACCCCATGCACTTTGTTGGCACTAAAAAGGCTTTCCCCTTTGGTATGCGCTCCACACCCGGTTAAAAAGAGCTTTTTGCCCTGCTTTTCAATACTGTTGATGTATCCTCGTACACTCACATCCGCTCCATTGGTTACGGTACAGGAGTTAACAACAACGATATGTGCTTCGCTCTCATTCTCCGTTACTTCGTACTGCGTCAATGCCCCCATCATCACTTGTGAATCATAAACATTGGTTCGGCATCCAAAGGTTTTAAAATAAACTTTTTCTTTCATGCGTCTTCCATAACAGGCTGCTGTTTTTTCTCAATGGGGCCTGTGTAGAATGTTTGAGTAGGATAGGCAATCGTAATGTCTGACTCAGCATTAAACGCATCAATAATGTCCGCTGATATTGTACTTCGAAGGGTCAAAGTTGCGTAGGCGTTTGTCAAATACCATGCACTTACTTTCAAGCCGTTAGATTCAATAAACGTAAAAATTCTCGGTTCAACATTTGCATTTTTCAAACTGTACCGGTCTCGCAGCTTATTGATTTGCTTACGGGTTATTTCCGTATATCCCTTGGCATATTTACGACATATTTCTTTGGCGATATGAACTGCTTTTTTGTGGTTTGAGTCAAACGTTATTGTAATATCTACTCCATCCCATACCGTATTAAGTGTTCCATGTGTGTAATTGGCAATAAGTGAGGTAAAAATATAATTATTTGGAATAAATACAATCCGCCCTGCACGTCTATTATGTACCACCGTTGTCAATGTCACATCTTCATGTATGGTCATTCTTTGAAGAGATATGTCCAAAACATCTCCTACGTAAACCATCCCGTCTTTTTCAACGCGAATACGATCGCCTACATGAATGGATCCTCCAAAAACAATTACAAACCATCCGATAATAGACATAAACCAGTCACGTAAAGCAATAGCAAGACCCGCAGAAGCAAATCCCAAAACCGTCGCTAAATAACCGACATTGTCCATGAAAGTAAAAAGTAAAACTAAAATAACCAAAGTTACCGTCACAAATGTCAAAATCTTATTGGCCATATAAAAACGTTCATTGTCCGTGATATACCGCTTAACAATTCGTTTGATTAAAAATGCAATAATAAACAATACAATGATCACAAAACCGATGTTCAATAATTTATAAAGTTGATCTTTAATTTCTTTATTGATTTTTGCTTCAATTGACTCAATGCGCTTGCCATAAACATCTGCAGTAGAAGTAAGGGTATCAAGAGCCAGCTTGAACTTCTCTATTTGTAACAATGTCGCATCAAGTTCTACTTCATAATCTGCTTTGGGATTCAGCTTCATTAGCTGTCGGTATAATGCAACTTGACGTTCCATAACCTCAGTTAATTCTCGAATCTCTTCTGCTTTTCGCTCGTAATCTTTATATTGACCATTGAGACGCTTGATGTACGAAAATCCCGTAATAATCCCAAAAGGATTAGTAATTTTCGGAGCTTCTTCAACATCATCAGGTCTTAACAAACTGGCAAATGGAGAGGTTCCTTGTGCTCTAAATTCATCAATTTGATCCGTTAAAATCTTCTCTTTGGCTTGTAAAGCCTCAATTTCCAATCGTCGTTCAACCGTTTCACGACGGTCTTGCAACTCAACAATATGTCGTTGAACTTCTCGCAAACTTTTACGTGAACCTTGATATGCCATATAAGAATTGTAACTCTTGGTCCAGATACTACTGTCTTTTGTCAATTCTTTTTTTATTTTGGCCAGTTCATGCTCAGCATTCTGAATCGTTATCTCTTTGGATTCTCCATCTATAAACTCAGCATCCTTTTTAGGTGCTCCATAGAGACTGTTTGTAAGAAGGAAAAAAGTGACAATAAAGACAAAATACGTTTTCATAATTATGCCCCTTCGTAACGTTTTAATACGTTCTTAACCTTATCCGCAGGAATGGCATCGGTGATTTTAACGCCGCCTATTGAGTGCGGAAGTATAAAAGTAATCGTTGCATCTGAACTTTTTTTATCCAGAAAAAAAGCTTGGTAAAATTTTTCAACGTCCGAAATCGGATAGGTTAACGGCAAATCATAACGTTCTAAAACAACCCGAATACGTTTTGCTTCTTCAGTGTTCATAAGTCCGACATCACACGCCAAATCATTTGCCATGATCATCCCTATAGCAACACTCTCACCATGTAAATAAGTCTCGTAACGGGTCTCATTTTCAATAACATGACCAAAAGTATGACCGTAATTGAGTGCTGCACGTAGCCCTTGCTCTTTTTCATCGGCTTCGACAACTTTCGCTTTTGTCTCTACAGCTTGAGTAATTGCCTTTATAAGATTATCTCCAGCACGCAAGTCATGATTTTCTAACCATTCAAAAAAATCAGCATTAAACGTTACTGCCATTTTAACGATCTCAGCAACCCCTGCCCCGAACTCACGTGCTGGCAAGGTATTTAAAAAAGAAGGATCTATATAAACCGCTTTAGGCTGATGAAAAGCCCCAATCAGGTTTTTGCCGTATTTATTGTTAATCCCTGTTTTTCCCCCAACACTTGCATCAACTTGAGAAAGAAGCGTCGTGGGAATTTGAATAAAATCAATTCCGCGGTTGTAAAGACTCGAAGCAAATCCGCCCATATCACCGATCACTCCGCCACCAAATGCTACCAAAAGAGATTTTCGATTCAATCGGTGATCAAACATACGATCCAAAATAAATTCGATGCTTTCCCAATTTTTATACTGTTCGCCATCGGCAATGGTAATAATATAGACCTCTTTTGCCTTAAGTCGAGGCAAAAGAGTCTTCAAATGGAGTCCCGCAACTTTTGGATTGGTTAAAATCGCGACTTTTCCATCATATTCAATTTCATTCAAAGGTCCAATATGGATTGGATAAGAGTCATCAATGATTCGATTAAGGGCAATATTGATCGTCATGCGAAGCCTAAAAGTGAAGTTAGTAATAAGCTATAGTGTACTTCAAAGTCTCTTAAAACTAAGACTTTTTAGATCTGTGTGGGAATAAAAAGCTGATGATAAGAGTCAAGTTTTGTGTATAAAATTTCTGAATCGGTCGCAAAAAAACGTTTCAATGAATTTGCAAACATTTTTTCAGTAAAAGGCAAACACTGCAGAAAATTATCCTTCTCTCGTAAAAGACGAATTGGATTTTCTTCGGTTTCAATTACACGAATGGACTTCGAAAAAATTTGGGATAAATTATTGAAATGCTCAATAGCACGCAGATTACTGGTTCGGTCTTCAACCACATAATCAATTAATTCCAAATCAAAACCAAGCTGAGAGGCTACGTCAAAAATCGTTGTAGAAATATGTTCGACATGATTTTCTTCACCCAGTATCACCACTGATTTTTTTAAAGTCGAAAAAGACCGGTCGGCAAATTTTAATACCGGTACATTGCTTTTATAAAGACTCGTGCGAATTATTTTTTTACTAAACATCTTTTGTGATACGATAAACAAACCAATGTGATGCTTTCTAATGTCTTTCAACATAATCTTTTCATCAACTGTCCCATCATACACAATATCCAATTCGATCCCGTTACCTGCATACGATTTAATATCTCTTAAGCTGTCGATATTTCCAGGATTAACCACTTTGATCAACAAGGGTTTATTAAGTTTTTCATGAATATAAACACTACGGCGTACCAATTCATGAATCGTTTTTGTTTTTTCAATCTCCATATCAATGTACAAGTAGAGTTTACTTCCAAAGGGAGCTGGGAATTGCCCAAGTTCACGTTTTATGGCACGGTAAACGGACTTTAAGACATTGGGTTCTCCAACCAATACAAGTGTATCATTGGGCTGAATCATTTTTTGATCCGTAGGAATAATAAGCTGACGATTGCGGTAAATTGCGGCTATTTTCCAATTATTCTGCTCGATAGCACCAACATGACGATAAACGAAGGAACTTCCAAATGGGACCAGGACCTCCATTATTTCCCCATTTCCCAATCCGATATTCTGAGCAAGGACAGGGATATTTGGGAGAAACTGGATCAAATTCAGACCAATAATTTGCTGCATATTAACCCATTCAATGCCATCATCAGCATTTTTGGTATTCCATAAGTCAAGTGCGATAATACGTAAGTTGGGTTTAAAAAGACGGATATTTTTTATGGTATTTTCTAAGTCTGCTGGATTTTCCATGACTAAAATAGCCTGAGAAAAATCTATCTTTAAGACATTCGTGATTTTATAATTACTGGTAGGATCAAAAGTAAAAAATTTAAACCGTGCCAAATCATAACCTTCAAAAGGCTCTTCTTCTTTGGATTGGACAACATAATAAATATTTTCACTCGTTTGAGTACCGATCACACTTTTTATAAAGTGCCGTCCAATAATCCCATCTACAACGATTAAAATTTTTTTCATTCTTAACTGACCACCTATTGTTGCCGTGATTGTACCATACAAATATTCACGACACTATTTATGAACATGGTATACTAGCAATACCTGATCGATAAAGGATAAATATGAAAGTTGATACAAAGAAGTATTTTGCGGCTTTATTTATATTTTGTGCAACGGTGATTGCTATGGCTATTCATGATTACAAGCAAGGAGATCAAGTCCTATTTGAAACCGTTGCGAAATCGTTGCTTATTTTTATGGGAGCACTCCCATTTATGCTTCTGTATCGCAATATTTTATCTCGTAAAGTTGCAGATTTATCCGAAAAGATGGACATACAAAATGAGAAACTGTATGAAACCACTAATCTTTTAGAAGAAAAAGTAGAAGAAAAAACAAAAGAACTCATCGATGAAGGATTTCAAGATCCCCTCACCCACCTGCCCAATCGTCATCGCCTTGTTTTTGACATGGATCGCTATGCTTATCATGCACTTATTATTATTCATCTGCAAAATTTTAAAGAACTCAACCGTTTTTTTGGTAATCAAATCGGAAATTCGCTACTTCAACAATTTGGATTATGGCTGGAGCGTATGAACTACAATGCTTACCGATTAGGTACATATGAGTTTGCTCTTTTGGTTAAAGAAGCACAATCATCCAGTGAACTTGAAACTTACTGCAAGGAGTTTGCTCATGCGCTGGATGAACACTCTTTTGCTGCCGGGATGGAAAAGGTATCACTGCTGGTCAATATGGGTGTAGACATGGGAGATAACCTCTCATTAGCACACGCCGACACAGCACTTCAACTGGCTATTGAAATGTCACAAACTTTTGTGGTTTATGAAGCACATGAGCAAGAAGATTCAAAACAAAGTCTTAATATTAAAACCGCCAAAAATATACGGGAAGCTTTTCATGCTGGGCGTATCATCTGCTATTATCAACCAATTATTTCAACGAAAACAGGCGACATAGAAAAATACGAAACGCTGGCTCGCCTAATTGATACCGATGCAACGATTATTCCTCCGCATGATTTTTTAGACATTGCCCAAAAAACACGTTTGTACCCAAACATAACCCAAGAAATTGTTGCTCAAGCCTGTGAAACATTTAAAAATCGTAAAGAAAGTTTTACGGTTCATCTGTGCGCCCTAGACATTACTGATCACTCCACTATCCATTCTATAGAAGAGATGATTGTCAGCACGAATACGGCTGACCGAATTATTTTTGAACTCTCCGAACAGGATATTTATGAACATTACATTCCGATGTCATTATTCATGCAGCATATCAAACGTCTCGGAGCCAAAATAGCCATTGACAATTTTGGCAGCAGTTACTCAAATTTTGATAAAATAATGCATTTGGAGATTGACTATCTTAAAATTGACGGTGCTTTGATTAACAAAATCATGCACAGCCAACGACATACCAAGATTATCCAAACGATCGCCTCTTTTGCAGATGCAATCGGTGCAAAAGCAATCGCTGAGAATGTAGAAACGGCTGAAATCTTAGAGCAGGTCACTGCCATAGGTATTCGTTTTGCTCAAGGATACTATATCGGAAAACCGGGTCCATGCTGTTTTGAGTAAAAGCACTGACTCCATCTAGATTATTATCCCCTCTTGACCTAGACGGTAGAGGGCAAAATCGTATTTGATCGGGTCATTGGGATCAAAAGAACGTAACGTTTCGGTCAGTTCCAATGCCGCTGTAAGATCGCACTGGCGCCGCTGTAACAACCCAAGTTTTTGTGAGAGTGAAAATGTATGGGTGTCCAGTGGCATAATGAGTTCATGAGGCTTCATAACATTCCATAAACCCATATCCAGTGAATCGCTACGTACCATCCAACGTAAATACATCATCCAACGCTTCATTGCCGACGTACCTGCTATGCGTTTAATCGGTTTTCCAATAAGAAAAGTATAGCCCTGAGAGCGGTAGGGGTTAAGATCATACAGCGTTTCAATCACGGCACTAATTCCTCCAAGCACACCCTCTTTATCATAACCGATTTTGAAACTCTTTTCAACACCCCCCTGGCGCTTTAATCGTCCCAGTGTTATCAGCCATTGCGCAATATCCTCACTGTTTTGAAAACGATAATATTTGCCTGACGTGGATTGGATAATATCGTGTTCGTGGGCATCCACCAATGAAGCATCCAAGGAACGTAAAAAAGCAACGATCGCTTGAACATTCCCGTATGCAAACAACGCGCACGTAAGTGAATGGCATTCATCTCTGAGAGTACGTGCAATCATGAGGGGATCAGGTTTTTCAATACTGAGTTCATCAGTACTGTTACGCAAGGATACCTCAGCGTCAAGGCGTGCTTTGAGTATTTTCATCGACCTAGCTGATAGAGTTTTTTCCGCTCGGATGAACCAGCGATATTAAGCTGTGCGCGGTATTTGGCAATCGTACGGCGTACCATGGTAATTTTAAATTTGCTTTGTACCATTTCCAAGAGTTTCATGTCACTTAGCGGTTTTGTGTGGGATTCTGCTTTGACCAGTTCGCCTACGTACTCTTTGATGGCAGCATTTGAAACATCTTCATCAATTGCCGTCGTAAAAAAGTCTTTCATAGGTAGCGTTCCACGATCACACGCAATGTATTTATTTGCAATAGCACGTGAAATCGTAGAGGGATTATGGCCAAATTCGTCTGCCAATGTTTTGAGTGTCAAAGGCTTAATAGCGCCTCCCATAAAGAAATCATACTGATACTCGACGATCATCAGCCCTACTTTGTACAGCGTCGCTTTGCGCATCTCCAGCGCATCAATCAGACTTTTCGCTTCTTTGATTTTATCGCGTACAAACGCATGATCTACTCCATATTGGGAGTCAATAGAGATTGTCGGATAATAACGTTCATTGAGAGAGACCTCGATGCCGGTTTCAGGATCATTATAAATCATCAAATCAGGGATAACTTGCGCTGAGTCCTCCATGTAGTCAATACCGGGAGGATTTTTAAAACTTCCAACCACATGCATTACCTCAGCAAACTTTGGCTCTTTGTGAAAACGATTCAACGCGTCGAGATGCTCAATCATCTCAATAGCAAGAGAATAAGCTTCATCGCTGATGGATGAGTGCTCAAGCTGAAACAAAAAGGACTCTTTGAGATCACGCGCACCAATACCCACTGGATCAACATGGCGAAAACGGCGACGGATTTGCTCAAACTGATCAAAAGTGATCCCTTCTTGAGTGCAAAACGCTTCAGTATCTCCCTCGTAATATCCTCCCTCATCAAGGTTTTCAATCACATGACGGGAAATCGCTTGCGACACAGGAGTGGGGAACAAAGGCGCTTCTATTTGTTCTTCCAAAACATCATAAAGACTGCGATACGCAATGGTAAGGGCTTCTATTGCTTCAGAATGGGAGTTTTGGACATAACCGTATTGGACTTTTTTCGGAATTCTTGCACTAAATGATTCTTCATATCCTGAGCGCACTTCGATGAGGGGATTAGACTCCACAAATGGAGACATCGCATCTCCCAAATCGCTGAGACTCGAGTGGAGAATCGGAAGCCAGTTGCGCAGTGTATTCGAAAGCTTGTTTTTAAGCTCAACGTTGGTTCGAACCCTTAATGATGCCATGAGTTACAGTTTGAACGATTCGCCAAGGTAGTGTTCACGCACATCGCTGTTATGCGCTATTTCATCGCTCGTTCCCGATGCAAGGAGTTCTCCGCTTTTAATAACATAGGCACGATCACACACCGCCAATGTCTCACGGACGTTGTGATCGGTTATCAAAACTCCGATACCGTATTCAACCAACTGTGCGATAACGTTTTGGATATCCGTCACCGCGATCGGGTCTACCCCTGCAAACGGTTCATCCAAGAGCAAGAATTGCGGTTTGTTCACCAGTGCCCGTGCGATCTCTGCACGACGTCGCTCACCGCCGCTGAGATTGATTCCACGACGATTTCGGATCGGCTCGATATTAAACATCTCCAGTAACTCTTCGATACGCTGTTTTGCCAGTTCCGTGGAAAGCTTACCCGCTTCTGCTGCAATAATCAGGTTCTCTTCGACGGTTAGGTCTTTGAAAATTGATGCTTCCTGAGGCAGATAGCCGATCCCCATTTGCGATCGCTTATGCAACGGAAGATTGGAAACATTTTTTCCATCGATATAGACCTCTCCGGCCGTGGCCTCCACCAATCCGCAAATCATGTAAAACGTGGTTGTTTTACCTGCACCGTTTGGCCCTAAAAGTCCAACAACCTCACCTGTGCGAAGTTCCATACTAATCCCACGCACGATTTCATGCTTTTTGATCGTTTTGATCAGATTGTTCACTTTTAGTTCATGTATTGGTTCAGCCATTTTCTACCTCATAACATCGTGTTTCATTATCGGATTTGGTAATTTTTACCACAACGTACTCAAATCCTGCTCTTTTCAGAAATTCAATCAACGCCTCATCTCCCCATTCAATCAAATGGTACCCCGGCTTTTCCAACTCTTCGAGCATTCCCATGGATACAAATTTCTCAAAACCGTAATTGTATAAATCGTAATGAAACAACTTCTCCCCATATTTCTGCTGCAGCGAAAATGTAGGAGACGTAACCGCTTCATCGATCCCTAAAGAAGCTGAAAATGCTTGCGTAAAGGTTGTTTTTCCACTCGCAAGATCACCTTGCAAGACCACCACCCCACCACTGGGCAGCTGATCACAAATATGTTCGCATAACTGCGGTAACTGATCCAAAGAAAGCTGCATCATAATTTTGACGATACCGCAATTATTTGAGAAAGTTTTTGAGATGCCTTACCGCTTAGCAATCCATCACGAGCAATTTCAAGCCCTTCTTGAACATCCCGTGCGCTGCCCTCGGCTATCAATGCATAAGCAGCATTAATAAGAACGATATCACGCTGTGCATCCGTAGCGCGATTGCTAAAAACATCTAACATGATTTGCCCATTTTTGGATGCATCTCCTCCTAATATTGCCTCAAAAGGAGCTTTTTTAATTCCATACATTTGCGGATCTATCTCAAACGTTTCAATCCCGCCATTATGCAGTCGTGCCGCATACGTTATATCGCTAATACTGATTTCATCCATCTTTTCCCGTGAACTCACCACGATTGCAGATTCCATTTTCAAAGAGAGTAAAACCTGAGCGATCTTTTCAACGAAAACTTCATCAAAAACACCCAGTAAAATACGCCCTACTCCCGCAGGATTCGTCAAAGGTCCCAATACATTGAAAATTGTTTTTTCGTCTATACTGCGGCGGATGGGCATAATAAATTTCATCACAGGATGGTGATTTTGCGCAAACATAAATGTAAATCCTGTCTCTTCGAGTAAGCGGGCACTTTTATCCAGCGGCAAATCCAAACGAATGCCCAAATGTTCTAGCACATCGGCACTTCCCGACTTCGAGGTAATCGAGCGGTTACCGTGTTTTGCCACATACGCTCCACATGATGCCAATAAAATCGAAACCGAAGAGGAGATGTTAAAACTGCCGCTTTTATCCCCGCCTGTTCCGACAATATCAATGAGCTTTGGAGTCAAAGAGGCTTTGACATCCAATACCGTAGCATGAGAACGCATCACTGATGCTGCATCCGAAATCACTGAGACAGGAGTATTTTCATCCAATGTAAGCGTAAGCAAAAACTCCCTCATCTGCTCATCGCTTAAGCGGTGTTCAAACAGCGCTTCAAAATCACTTTTAGTTGGATTCATGAAAGCTCCTTGACGTAAAGGTTCTGCTGACTTTTCGGGGTTGATTTGATGGTTGGAAGCGCCAAGACTTCATATCGTAGCGTCATTTCAAGATAGACTAACGTAATCACATCGCCAACGGCGACATTTTTAGAAGCTTTGACAACTTTGCCGTTTATTTGAACAACACCCTCATTTATCATGTCTTGAGCAATGGCTCTGCGTTTGGTGAGATTGACGGAGTTTAAAAATTTATCGATACGCAAAAAAAAGTCCATAAAGTTAATTTGAAGCATCAATTGTAGGTTATAAAAGCTAAAACCCACCTAAGGGCGCAAAAAATGTTCCACAATTGTGTTAAAATTA